>DATKUQ010000673.1:0-21490 GCA_035530495.1 Burkholderiales bacterium | reverse complement strand
CAGGATCGTGACATCCGCATCCACATCGGGCGGCGTAAAGCACCCAAATGTTGCTGCGCGCACAGAATTGACCACCGTGCGCGAATTGCGCTGACAACCCAATCTTCACTTGTTTCTCCTTCTCGCCAAGCGTTTGTAATTGCGTCTCCATAGTCAATCCGGTCGCGCGGCCTGGTCGATCCACATCGCGCAAACAACACGGGGTACTACCCGAACTCCTATCCCTCCGCGGTACCCCTGGCATCACCCTTTGCATGACTTTTCAGCGACGCCGAGGGCGCGCAAAGGGGTTGAGGAACGAGGATGCCTCGCGCCCGGGGCAGGGCCCACCTGAAGGCACTCCCTCCCTCGCCCCAACTACTTCCAGAACGCCCTCCCTTGCTGATCCAAACGCCTACACATTGACCGACCAGCCCGCATTCACGGCGGCGTTCCCGCCGACATTGACGGCACACTTTGGTGGCAGTAGGGGTCACCCGCCTAAGCCGAAAGCGCAGGCGAGGTTCCCTTGAAAGCACGGTTGGGAGGTCACCCTTTGATGCGAGGCCTGCGCGGGTTTGCTGCAGCAAACCCCCGCTGCGCGCGTGTTGCAGCACAGGCATCGGGAGGACTTTTGGTCCCGTCTTCGATGGACTGTTCGGGACCGGGAGTGCGGTGCTGTTGAGGAAACGCGTTGGGCTGCGTTAGCAGCGGGGGTTTGCGGCAGAAAAGCCGCCGATGATGCCCCTCATTTAGATGGACGGCCTCGCCGGAAACTTAGGGGTGGCGAGCCGCGCGAGCCACGACTGACGCGGTCGGTGGACATATTGTCTTTACCGTGTCGGTCGGTCCCCGCTCCGATCGGCCGAACCGCGTACTGCTACGCCCTGCCTCGCAATCTCCTGTTGCACGGCGCTTTCGCGACGGCTGTTTACCTATACGTATCGAGCGGCAACGGATCTTCGGTGTCGCAGATGGAGCAACCGGATGAACGATTCGAGCACCAATATATGTATCAACGACGCTGGGACTGCTGATGCAGTCAGCGCACCCATTGCCGCGACCCCGCCAACACGCATTTTCGGCAATCCTGCTGCGCTCGATAAAGCTCAGTTCGAGAGCCGTGATACGCGCGCCGTGGGCTTGCGGGCGAGCCTCGATGCGTTGTTGTTGATGGACCGCTTGCGGTTCGTGAGGACGCTCGACCTTGCCTTCCATCTGTACGCCAACCGCTCATTTACCGCGGCACTCGCGGCGGCAAACAATCTGGTCAAGCGTTTGGTGCGCAATGGATTCGTAACCGCACACACGACCCGCGTCGGCGGCATGCGCATTTACGGCATTGCCCAACGAGGGGTCAACTTTCTGCGCGATCACACCGGACACGAAGGGAAAGCGCACCGTTCGCTGAAGGACGTAAAGAATCCGGAGCATCGGTTATGGGCGAACCTGATTGTGATCACCGCCGAGGCGCGCGGACTGACTGCGATGACTGAAAGCGAGGTGCTCGCCTTTGAGCACAAGGCGGGTAAAACTGTATGTGACGAACACGGCAAGGAGCGCATCATTCCCGAGAAACTTCTGACAGTACCCAACGCACGCGAACCCGGTACCAGGAAGGGGCTCACGCCTGATGCGGTGCTGCAGCAGGGGAAGGAGCGAATTTTCTTCGAAATTGATACCAGTAAACGATCGTCACAGCGCGTATCCGATCTTCTTCAGCTCGTATCGAAAGTGGGATCACCCCTTTCCGACCAGACGCACTTGGAACGAGTGGTGGTATTTACCAAAGAGCGGCGCTTCTACACGCACATTACCGGGGTGTTCGCGAGGAAAGCCGAGGAGCGCATCGAGCGTGCGTCGAGCTACCTGAAGCCAAGCACGGAGGAGGGCGTCTTTGACGTTTGGTATCACCCGTCCTTGGCAGACGACAGGCCGGGCCGGCCGGCCCAGGATTTCCGCTGCGGCCGCGTACAGGTGCAGATGTTGCCGGACATCCGCGACAGCGGGGAAGGCTGGTATGACCAGGACTGGCTGCCTTATGCCCGGCGCGATGAACAAGCCTGGCCACCGATGCCAAATCGCAAGACAAAATAATTGTGCTTCGAAAACGCGAATTTGGCGAACTGGTGCCTATACATGTAAGCAGGTTATCGATCTGCTGCAAGTCCAGACCCCATAATTATTGAAGGAGCACCACAATGCAAGCATTTGGCAATGTCGCGACCGAGCCGATTCGTAAAATTTCTAAGACTACCCAAAAAGGGTACTACGAGTTTAGACTTTGTGAAAATCAACGCGGGGACGAAAAGTCACCGGTCTTCTATAGCGTCCGGGTCATGAAGGATGTCGACCCCGGCTTAGGCAAAGGAGATTTCATCAAGGCAACCGGAAAATTGAAGGTCGATAGCTATCTCAATCGTGAAGGCAAGCCAACCTCGACCTTGCTAATCATCGCATTCGAGGCAGTGAAACTGAAGTCGGCCAAGGAACTTCTGGCAGCGAAAGAGGCCAAGCAGGAAGCTGTTGCGGTCTGATTGCCGGTTGCCTGAATATTGATTCCACACGCCCTCGCACCATGCGGGGGCGTTTCTTCGGGCTTCGGTGTTACCACGTCATTGGTGAGATATGCTGCAGCGCGCGAAATCCGCGGAGCAGCTACGCCGTCGCGATCACTCTGCGACAGGCCGGAGTAGACCCGTTCCGGTCTCCGTGGTACACGTGCAAGAAGAACGGGCGCCGCTACCGTTACTACGTCCTGCAACGCGATGCGAAGAAACACGCCGGTGCGTCGGGCGTACCGCGGCTACCGGCGGCGGAGTTGGAATCGGCGGTCATGGAGCAACTGCGCGCAATGCTGCGCTCGCCGACCTTGCTGGCAGATGTCGTGCCGCGGGTGAAGAAACTCGACTCGTCCCTCGATGAAGGAAAAATCACGGTTGCGATGAACCGGCTCGATGCGATCTGGGATCAACTTTTCCCGGTCGAGCAGAGTCGGATCGTTAAGCTGCTGGTCGAGAAGGTGGTCGTGTCGCCCAATGACCTGGAGGTCCGGCTGCGTGCCAATGGCATCGAACGGCTGGTACTGGAAATGAGGCAGGAGCCCGTAACGGCACAGCAACCCGAGAGGGTGCCAGCGTGAGAGGGATCCTGATCCGCAAGACCGGTAACGCGGCGGTCAGCTCCACCAGCGACGGGAAATTGACCATTTCGGTGCCGATTCAGATTAAGCGGCGTAGCGGCCGGATGTTGGTCACGCTGCCCAACGGCGAAGTCGCGGCGCCCAGACCCTGGGACGTTGCCGCTACGCCGTTGCAGTTTGCGCTGGCCCGCGGCCACTGCTGGCTTGCCATGCTGGAGTCGGGCGAGGTCAAATCCCTCAAGGAAATTGCCGAGCGGGAGAAAATTGACAACAGTTACGTGAGCCGGATGGTGAATCTGACCACGCTCGTGCCGGACATCATCGCCGCCATTCTGGACGACAGCCTGCTGAGCGACATCACGTTATTCGACCTGGCGGTCGATCCGCCGGCGTTGTGGGAGGAGCAACGGGGGCGCATTGAGGAGGTCGCAGACAGGTCTGCGCATGCTGCTAATGCGAATCCCTCCAACTTCAAGCTAAGCAGCGTATAGCTGCCACACAGGTTCCATCAGTAACATGACTCTGCCCAGGACCTACCGCTGGCCGGGTTGAAATTAGCCCCGCTGAGAGTCCGGATCTAATTCTATTGCCGACGCTCTGGCCATTGGAGCGTGCGACGTCAACTCGGCGAGCGGACGCTGGCGATCGGCCAAATAGCTGATCCGGGAAGCCGACTGACAATGTCCGAAAAACTGAGTTGGCACTTGTATGATTTTGGCTTGGGTTCTAGTTGACTGACTGAAGAAGTGACCTAATTTGGCTTCCGGCACATGCTGCCGTCGGGCGATTCATGGAATAACCTGCACGCCCCGCCAGAACGCGACATGCCCTGCAATATTCGCCGCCGCTGCCTTGGGCGCCGGGTAATACCAGGCACCGTCCTTGTTGACTTGGCCACCGACCACGATATCGTAGTAACTGGCTTCGCCCTTCCAGGGGCAGATTGAACGGTTGTCGCTCGGACGAAGATACTGCATGTCCAGCGATTCCGGCGGGAAGTAAATGTTGCCCTCCACGGTTTCAAAGCGCTCGGTTTTTGCGATCACTACGTCCTTCCATATGGCTCTTGGCATGATTTTCTCCTCGGGAATGTTTGAAAGGCTGGATCGGCGCGGAAGTCACAGGCTGTAGCGGCCTTGCCACGCGCCGCTGGCGAAGTTGATGCTGACGTACTTCGGGGCGATCTTGCTGACTGCCTCGCTGTGCAGTTCCATTTCCGGCTGGCGGCCCAGGCGTTCGGCGACTTCGAAGCTGCAGTCGGTCGAGGTCACCGGACGAAAGTAAAGGCGCAGCTTATCGCTCGCCGCTACGGTTTCGCGATCGCCGGCGTCCTCATGAAAGTGCACGAACTTCTTCACCAGACAGGAAAAATACAGTTCCAGTTCGACGACCAGCGGACGCGGACGCCGGGCAAGCTCGCGTGCCGCAGCATCGGTCCACTCGACCAAGACATCTCGGCCGTTGATGACGACGCTGGCCGCTCGTTTCTCTTGCGTCATGAGAATCCCCTGGGTCAAAGACAGATTGGATCTTGCCGCCCGAATGGCGGCGGATCCCTGCCTTAAATCAATTAGTCGGTTGAAACTTCGATTTCTTACACGTTCGCGGGCCTGGTTGTAAGTTTCGTTCGCAATCTGCGACTAATTTAATATGACGAATACCATGCCGCCGATCTCGATCATTTTGCCAGTATTGAACGAAGCCGCCGGGCTTGCGGAAGCGCTGAAAGCACTTGCACCCTTGCGCAAGAACGGCGTGGAAATCATCGTCGTGGATGGCGGCAGCTCGGACCGCAGTGCCGAAATGGCCATGGCCCATGCAGATCGGGTAATCAATGCGCCACGCGGTCGGGCGAGCCAGATGAACGCGGGCGCCGCCGCCGCGCAAGGGCGCGTACTGCTGTTTCTACACGCTGATACCCGGTTGCCTGAGGTTGCCGACCGATTGATCATGCAGGCCATCGCTTCCGGACATCGTTGGGGACACTTCAATGCGCGCATTGAGGGAAACTCCGCCTGGTTGCCGGTAGTGGCCAAGTTGATGAACTGGCGTTCGCGCCGGACTGGCATCGCGACCGGCGATCAAGCGATTTTTGTTTCCGCTGTGGCATTTCATGCGGCGGGAGGCTTTCCCGACATTCCGCTGATGGAGGATATCGCGTTGTCGCGACGACTTCTCAACATCTGCCGTCCGGCGTGTCTTGCGGCAGAGGTTGCGACTTCCGGGCGGCGCTGGGAGACACATGGGGTGTTGCGCACGATCATGCTCATGTGGTGGCTGCGATTGCGCTATTTTTTGGGCGCCGATCCGCACCAGTTGGCAACAGAATATGGCTATGTTTCCCGCAGGCCCTGACTTCTCCGGGCGCATCGGCGTGGCAATTCTGGCGCGCGCGCCTGTCCCCGGTGAAGCCAAGACACGGCTGATTCCCGCGCTTGGCGCCGAAGGGGCGGCTCGTCTACAGCGCTGGCTGTTGCTGCGGACCGTGGCCATGGCCTTGGCGGCCGATGTCGGTCCGATGAGCCTGTGGTGCGCGGGCGATCCCAACCATCCCGATTTTGTCCACTGCCGAACCTTCGGTTCCGTTACCTTGCATCGTCAGCCGGATGGCGATCTGGGAACGCGCATGCTCACGGCGGCGCGCCAGTCGCCGACCCCGGCGGGAACGCTTGTGATCGGGACTGACTGTCCCGCGATGAGATCCGCACACCTGCAGCAGGCGGCACGGTTGTTGCGCGATCACGATGCGGTGACTGTTCCGGCCGAAGACGGCGGCTACGTTCTTATTGGGATGAAGACCCCGTCGACTGATTTATTTACTGGCATTGAATGGGGGTCGGAGCGGGTAATGGTGCAAACACGGCAACGCCTCGCCGCGCTGGGTTGGCGCTGGTCGGAGCCGATCACATTGTGGGATGTTGACCACCCAGAAGATTTCGAGCGTCTTGCCGCATTCTGCCCGGAAGTTCGTGACAATCTGTCACCCAACCTGGAAATCGCGTGAACTGACAGACGCAGTCACTCGACGCGACATAGGGGCCCGTAGCCGCCACCTCTACCCGTCTTCTGAATATTTGTACAACAAGGCCGCGCCGATGCCCATCGTTCGATTGAGCGCCAGCGATCGAAAGCGGGCTTTGAATCAGCTGTGTGCTCGTTGTTCGGCCCACGTCAATCGGCGATGATCGAAGTCTGCAGCGAGCGTCGGCTTGACCACGTCGAAATAGGGGGAGACATCGAAATCCCTGGGTACGAACAGGCTGTGGTGGCGCACATGAAGCAGCTCCGCGACGCATCCGGGGCAGGTGGGATCCTTGGATGGGCCGCTCTCGACGATGGGCAGAATCGGGTAGCGCACCGACTGGAACGCCTTGGCGATGAGGGTGGAGCAGATGGCGCGGGTCGGATCGCCGCTGCCGATCGCGAGCATGCGCCGGCGCCAGCGCAATGGGACCGGAGGTGTCGGAAAGAGATAGCGCGCGAGGTCGAATACGTTTCTCAAGTCGTATTGGTGGCCGATGCGCGCGCAGGCGTAGTTCAGTAGCTGCTCCAGATCCTCCGGCGACAGATTAACCGGACGGCAGATTCGCGTATGCAGCCCGCGAAACACCGACAGGGGTACGGCGCGCACGCCATCGGTGATGTCCGCTTCGATAAAACACAGCGATTCCCCCGCTTCGCTGGTTCGACCCAGGATTTCGCCGATGTAGAGGGCGGCATGGGACCAGGTGGACTGGGTGAGGTACTTGATCGCCACGCTGAGCCGGGTATTTCCATCGACCAGCAGGACGTCGCCTGGCCGAAGTGCCGCGGCGAGTCGGGCGGGCTCGGTCGCCAGGGAGGTGCTGTCGGTATGCGTCCTCCGGCTGAGATAGTCGCCGATTCTGCGCCCGAGCCAGAGTCCGACCTTGTTCATGTCTATGTCATCTCAACGCGCAGCGTTAAGCTTCCAATCGTACTCGATGAACTCGATACGATAGTCGCCCGCGCGAATCCGCGCCTGCGCCTCAGGCGTGTCTGCCAGGTGATCGGCATATTTCGCGAATGTCGCGGCGAGAGAGGTAAAACCGGCGTTGCCGCGCGCGAAATCCCTTCCGTACCAATCGAACAGCTTGGATACGCGCAGGGTGCCGCTCGCGGCATCGAAGCGGTTGCGGGTCCGATCGGACAAAAACCGTCGCATGCCGTCTTCCAGTTGCGCATCCAACTGCTCGGCGACATAGGCTTCATTGCGCAGCATCGGGCAGCCGATCGAGGCACAAACGAGTGCAACATGGATGCGTGGTTCGTCGAAGGCCCCGGGCGCCCGGATCATGCCCTGTTCGATATCGTCGAGAGTGCGTTCGCTCCCCAGCAGGGTGAAGAATTTGCGCTTCCACGGCGACTGAAACAGGCTGCCGAGATCCTTGATCGAAGCGATGTCCGGGTACTTTGTCAGGATCAGCTCGACGGTAAAGGCGTTGTAGCTATTGATCAGAAACGCGAGCTTCTGCGGTTTGGTCCAGTTCCCATACTCGGTCTCGGTCACAGCCGACAAGCTATTCAGGTAAGCCTTGAGCGACCGGTGCTCGGCCAGCATGCCGGCATAGCGCACGCGCGAGGCATTGCCGCCTTCAACCAGCGCCACATGCTTCTTAAGCAGCGCGCTCCAGGCGGCGTGGCTGTGGTCGAACGCGAATGCCGCGGTGGAAGCAAGCATGAGTGCGAAGGCGACCAGCGCCTGTCGAACGGCTTGCGTCGTCATCCGCGCCGCCAGGCGTGGAAGCGCTCCACCCACTGGAGCAGCTTCTGCGGCGCATGCGCCTTCTTCCATACGCCGGCGGCGTACTTGTTCGCTTCCGCCATGGTCGGGTAGATGTGGATGGTGCCGAGGATTTTGTTGAGCCCGATGCCGTGGCGCATCGCCAGCACGTATTCGGCGATCAGGTCGCCGGCGTGTTCGCCCACGATGGTGACGCCGAGTATTTTGTCTTTTCCCGGAACGGTGAGCACTTTGACGAAACCCTCGGCTTCGCCGTCGGCGATGGCGCGGTCGAGTTCGTCGATGCCGTACACCGTCACTTCGTAGGGAATGGCGCGCTCCTTCGCCTCGAGCTCGTTCAGGCCCACCCGCGCCGCCTCCGGATCGACGAAGGTGGCCCAGGGGATCACGGTGTAGTCGGCGCGGAATTTCTTGAATGGATCGAACAGAGCGTTCACGGCCGCGTACCAGGCCTGATGCGCCGCAGTATGCGTGAACTGATACGGCCCGGCGACGTCGCCGGCGGCGTAAATGTTGGGGAAGTTGGTCTGCAGGAATCCGTTCACATCGACTGTGCGTCCAGTCGAGATGCCCAGCTCCTCCAGGCCATAGCCCTTCAGATTCGCCACGCGCCCGACGGCCACCAGCAGGTCGTCGAAGGGGATGCGCACGTCGCGCCCTGCGTGCTCCGCGATGAGGATCTTCTCCCCGTTCTCGACGACGAACTGCTTTGCCTTGTGTTCGAGCAGGACGTCGATGCCTTCGGCGCGGAAGCGCCGCGTCACCAGCTCGGACACTTCCGCGTCCTCGCGGAGCAGAATGCGCGGCGCCATTTCCACTTGAGTGACCTTGGCGCCGAGCCGGGCGAAGGTCTGGGTCAGTTCGGAGCCGATCGGGCCGCCGCCCAGCACCACCAGCCGCCGCGGCAGCGTGCGCAGGTGCCACACGGTGTCCGAGGTGAGATAGCCGGTCTCCTCTATTCCTGGTATCGGCGGGACAAAGGGACGCGCTCCGGCGGCGATGACGATGCTGCGCGTGCTCAGGCGCTGCGATGTGCCGTCGTTGCGGGTGATGTCCAGTTCCCAGGGAGAAGCGATTTTCGCCGTGCCTTCGACCACGTCCACCCCGAGTCCGGTGTAGCGCTCGGCGGAGTCGTGGGGCTCCACCAGCTTGATGACGCGCTGCACGCGTTCCATGACCTCGGCGAAATCGAATTCCGCCTTGGCCTCACGGATACCGAATTCGCGCGAACGGCGCATGTGGGACAGCAGACTGGCCGAACGGATCAGAGCTTTGGAGGGCACGCAGCCGGTGTTCAGGCAGTCCCCGCCCAATTGGTGTTTCTCCACCAGCGTGACCTTGGCCTTGACCGCCGCCGCGATATAGGCGGCAACCAAACCGGCCGATCCGCCGCCGATTACGATCATGTTGCGATCGAAGCGCCGCGGTTTGGTCCAGGCGGCGTATACTTTTTTCATCTGCAGATGCTCCGTGAGTTTTTTTGCGATCAAGGGAAAAAAGCCGAGCAGCGCGAACGAGCCGACGAGCGCAGGCGAAAGAATGCCTGAGAGCGATTCGATCTTCGCCAATTGCGTGCCCGCGTTTACGTACACGATGGTGCCGAGCAGCATGCCGGCCTGGCTGACCCAGTAGAAGGTCCGGGTGCGGATGGCCGTGAGCCCCATCAACAGATTGATCCCGAAGAACGGGAACACCGGCACCAGGCGCAGCGTGAACAGGTAAAACCCGCCTTCGCGTTCGATTCCGGCATTGATCGACCGCAGTCGCTCGCCGAACCGCTGTTGCACCCAGTCGTGCAGCAGGAAACGTGCCGCGAGGAAAGCCAGCGTCGCCCCGGCCGTGGAAGCGAACGACACCAATACCGTGCCCCAGAGCGAGCCGAAGACTGCGCCGCCGGCGAGGGTCATCACCGCCGCCCCGGGCAGAGATAGGCCGGTGACCGCTACGTAGGCGAGAAAGTAGAGCAGCGCGGCCTTCGCCGGTTGCGCTGCGCGCCAGGTTTCAATTGCCGCTTGCTGACTCTTGAAGTAATCGAGGCTGAAATAGCGACCCAGATCGAAGCTGTAATACGCAATCGCGGCGCCAAGGAGCGCTGCGATCAGAATGAGGCGTTGACGGGGCATCCGGATTCCAGGTCGGGACAGTTGGTGGGGTTACATGCATAGGTCGGATTAAGTCCTCAATTTCTTACGCTGTTGGTCGTCTGGATCCCGGGAAAACCCTGATCGAATGCAGTGAGCGGGAGCCGTCACTAATCTGCAAGGCGCGTCGGGATGCTGACCTCGGAATGCAGGGTCCGGTGTACCGGACACTTGTTGGAGATTTCGAGCAGCTTGGCACGCTGCTCCTCACTGAGTGGGCCTTCCAGGCGGATGAACCTTTCGATGCGGTCGACCTTGCCTTCGCGCGTTTCGCAGTCTGCGCAATCCGTCGCATGAATCTTCTCGTGTCTTAGCTCGACCGTGGCGCGCTCGAGGGGAAAGCCCTTGAGATCGGCATACATCCGGATCGTCATGGAAGTGCAGGCGCCGAGCCCGGCGAGAACGAGGTCGTAGGGCGACAGCCCGGAATCCATACCGCCGGCAGCGACCGGTTCGTCCGCGCGGATGACATGGAGACCGGCGAGCACGCGCTGGCTGAATTTGCCCTCGCGCGTCTCTTGCACCACGACCGTGCCGGTAGCCGGCGCGGGAGCGGCGTCGACGGAGGCGGGGAGGTAGCGCGCCGCCCAGGATGCGAGGATGTTGCCGGCGTAGAGCGCGTCCTCGCGCCGCGACAGCATATGGTCGGCCGGATCGAGCGAAATGAAACTCCGCGGATGCCGGGCCGCGGAAAAAATCCGTGTCGCATTATCGACGCCGACCACGCGGTCGCGCGGCGAATGCATCACCAGCAGCGCCTTGCCCATGTTGGCGACCTCGTCCCCGAGCTTGCTGCCCGAGATGTCCTCCAGGAACTGCTTGCGTATGCGGAACGGGCGGCCGCCGATATCGACCTCCGCCTCGCCGTCGCGCTCGACCGCCTCTTTGTCCTTGATCAGATGCAACACATGGGCGGGGTCGAAAGGCGAGCCGATAGTCGCCACCGCCACCGCTTCGGGCACCCGTCGCGCAGCCGCGAGGACCGCGCTGCCGCCTAGGCTGTGGCCGACCAGAAGCGCGGGCGCGCGATAGTGCTCGCGCAGGTAGTCCGCGGCGGAAACCAGATCCTCCACGTTCGAAGAAAAATTGGTGCTGGCGAAATCGCCGTCGCTCGCGCCCAGTCCGGTGAAGTCGAAGCGCAGCACGGCGATGCCGCGCTCGGCCAGCGCGGCGCTGACATAGGTCGTTGCCTTGGTTTCCTTGGAGCAGGTGAAGCAGTGCGCGAATAGGGCGTACGCAATCGGCGCCGCCACCGGCGGCAAGTCGAGGCGCGCGGCGAGCATGGTGCCGTGGGCGCCGGGAAAGGAAAGCGAAAGTGTTTGGGCAGGCATGGCGGTTCCTCTCGGTAGATTCCGGCAAGTCTACTCGTGCAATACCACGCCCATCACCGGATCGAAACCGGCCTTCCACGGCGCCGCCTCGATCTTCATCCGGGCGAACTCGCGGCCGGCGTCCCAGCGGGCGCGAATGCCGGCCGGCGTGAAGTCGATGTCCTTGCTGTGATCCTCGCCCTCGATCCTGGGCGCCCGTAGCGGGACGATGTGCATCACGGTGCCGCAGCCGTAGCCGAGGAGGTTCGCGACCTCCGGCGTCGCCTTCAGTGCGTCGGGCAGCCGCCGCCCCAGTTCGCGCACCACATGCCGCAAGTGATGAATTTGTTGCTGACGCGCAATATGATTCTCGGCGCGGCTGGCATACTGAATATCCTTGAGGCGGCTCACGACCTGCTGAATCGTATCGAGGTGCTCCTCGTCCTGCTGCCATAACTGGGCCGCGAAGATCACCGAATCGCGGCGTTTCGCGTCGTCCATGACTACTTCGATCGGCGTGTTGGAATAGATTCCGCCGTCCCAGTAGGGTTCGCCGTCGATGATGATTGCCGGAAAAGCCGGCGGCAGCGCGCCCGAGGCCATGACGTGTTCCACCGACAGGATGTCCTCGCGGCTGTCGAAGTAACGCATGCGGCCGGATCGGGCATTGACCGCGCCCAGCGTCAGGCGCGTGTGATCGAGCGCGAGACGGCCGAGGTCCACCAGTCGCTTCAGGGTCTCGCGCAATGGCGCAGTGCTGTAGTAGCTCGCGTCGGCGACGCCCAGCGGAGTCAGTGTGCCGAACCAGGAACGATGGTTGGGCGTAAAGAAACCGGGAATGCCCTGCGACATCGTGCCCAGGTTGGCGAAGAGATTACCCAGGCCGAATGCGTTCAAGTGCGCGTACTGCGCTGCGCCGCTGGCGACGAGATCCCAGAATTCCCGCAGTCGCGCAAGGCGGTCACCCGGTGCATTGCCTGCGATGATCGCGCCGTTGATGGCGCCGATGGACGTGCCTATCACCCAGTCGGGCTCGATGCCCGCCTCATGCATCGCTTCGTAGACGCCGGCCTGGAACGCTCCGAGCGCGCCGCCACCCTGCAATACCAGCACCACCTGGCCGGGTAGCGCGGAACGGCCTGCGACCGTCTTGGCGGGCCGCGAGGCCGGTTTTGCTCTTGGGCTTGCCATGGGTCATGCTCCTCGGGATGACGCCGGCTGCCCGGCGAGATAATCGTGCAGCACGCGGCCATAGGGCAACGTCAGGTCGGCGATAAAATGCAGTCCGCCGAGCGCCTTGCGCACCAGCAGGTCGGCCACAGGCGCGTTGACATGCGGCACCAGATGCAGCCGGGCCGGGCCCGACCATGCGCCCTTCACTGCGATGTCGGTCAGATTGTAGGCCACGAGCTGTGCGATTTGCAGATTGCCGTCGACACCGGGGATGAGCTTGAGGTTGACTTGTGTCCGGCTCATCTTTTCGATGATGGACGCGGAGGAGCACTGCTTCTTGCCGGCCACGTCGTAGAGCAGGTGCTGGTATTTGTAGCCCATGGTGCCGACGGCGACCTGGACGCCGGCGTAGGCGAGCGTACCGGTCAGCGTGTCGTGAACGATTTCCAGCTTGGGCTGGCTGTGTTTTTTCGGAAAACCCCAGATCTCGCGCCCGCCGGCGATCGGCGGCTCGTCGTCCAGATACATCTGCGCGGTGAAATTCACCGGCTCGCCGCGATACAGCGCCGGAATCACCACGCCGGATTCGGTGTAGCTGCCGAAGCCCGCCGAGTCGGGCATGCGGATGAATTCGTAGAGCACCGTGTCGCTGCCGTCCGGCTCCAGCGGCTCGGGCAACGCCTCGCGGATGGCGTCCGGATCTGAGCGATAGCTGATGATCAGGTATTCGCGGTCGATGAAGCGGTACGGACCGCGCGGATAGGAGGGCGAGGCCGCCGGCATCGACGGCAACTGCAGGATGTCTTGGACATTCATCGGCGGCGACCCTCAGTGCGCCGTCCAGCCGCCATCGAGCGGAATCACTGCCCCGGTGATGGACGCCGCGGCATCGCTCGCGAGAAAGCCCGCCAGCGCCGCCACCTGTTCGATGGTGACGAATTGCTTCGTCGGCTGGGCCGCGAGCAGGACGTCGTTGATGACTTGTTCCTCGGTGATGCCGCGCGCCTTGGCGGTTTCCGGCACCTGCTTCTCGACCAGCGGGGTCCACACGTAACCGGGACAGATGGCGTTGGCGGTGATGCCCTGCTCGGCCACTTCCAGCGCCACCGTCTTGGTGAGTCCGGCGATGCCATGCTTGGCCGCGACATAGGCGGACTTGAACGGCGAGGCTACCAGCGCGTGGGCCGAAGCGATCTGGATGATGCGGCCCCACTTCTTCTGCTTCATGCCGGGCAGGGCATGACGGATGGTGTGGAAGGCGGCGCTGAGGTTGATGGCGATGATCGCATCCCATTTGGCTACCGGAAATTCCTCGATGGGTGCCACGTACTGGATGCCGGCGTTGTTGACCAGAATGTCCACGCTGCCGAATTCGGCCAGGACCGCCTGGAACATGGCTTCGATGGCTTCCGGTCGGCTCATGTCGGCGCCGTGAAAGCGAACCTCGACGCCGTGCTCCGCGGCGATGCGCGCCCGGATGGATTCGATCTGCGTCGCATCGTCCATGCCGTTGAGCACGATGTTGGCACCCGCTTTGGCCAGTAGTTCTGCGATTCCCAGGCCGATACCGCTCGTTGACCCGGTCACCAGGGCTGTTTTTCCCGCTAATGTCATTTCCCGTCTCCGTCGGATGACGTTCGGGCTGCCCGCCCCGAACGCAAGGACGCATAATTGCTTCCTCTGCATGAGTAGTCGGAGCCAGGCGCTGAATTCTTACACCGATTGTCCATGTAAGATCGCGCGAGTTAGCGCGACTAAGTAAGCATTCAGGCGTATTGCCGGAACATGCGGGTGTCGTTGCGCCTTCCCGGCGACTACGGCTGCGACGAGCGCGAGGGAATTGTTTTGGCCGGCCAAGATCTGTCTTCAAAGCGTGCTTCAAGCGCGATGAGCCGGAGACCGCAGGAAAACCGTTCAAGGAACATAGATGAGCATGCGAACGATGGGATATTGGCAGCGTTTTTTCCGCGTGATGGCGTCGCCGAAGATCGCGGGCAACGGCTTGAAGGTCAGCCTCGTCGTCGGCACCATGCTCAACCTCGTCAATCAGGGCGAAGCTCTGCTCGCCGGCCAGGGATTGATGATCGGCCACGCCGTGCTGAATTACCTGGTGCCCTTTTGCGTTGCCGTCTACAGCGGCGCCCGGGCGCTGCCGATTCACGAATCCGGTAGGCAATCGTCCCACAAGGGAAGCCACGACGACCTGCAAAGCAAATCGTGAGCGCGCGCGGGCAGGTGAAAATCTGATCTACCGTGCGGCAGGCGCCTTAGCCAATGCAGGGCTGATCGGCGCTTCCGATGCGATCGACGCAGCGAAGGAAATACATGAGGTCGCCAACGTAAGAAATCGGAGCCGATCGCGACTAAGGCAGAGGCGGGTCGTATCAGCATAATTTCCCCCGCCACGACTACAGGAGAATTCCCATGCCCGCTCGCAAAATCTCATTCCGATTCATTCTTCCCTTCATCGCCAGCCTGTTTGTCGCTGCTGCGGCGTGGGCGGCTGTGAAGCCCTTCGACCAGGCTGGCTTCGAGGCGGCACAGAACGCTGGCAAGCCGATACTGGTCGAGATCCATGCCGACTGGTGCCCGACGTGCCGCGCGCAGGACCCCGTTATTTCGGAATTGCTGCGGGATCCGAAGAACGCGGGCTTTGTCGTCCTGCGCGTTGATTTCGACAATCAGAAAGCCGTGGTCAAGCATTTTCATGTCCAGTACCAGAGCACCCTGATCGTGTTCAAAGGAAAGAAAGAGGTATCTCGCTCCACCGGCGAGACGCGCAAGGCCGAGATCGCCGCGCAGCTTGCCAAGGCCCTCTAGGCAGGAACAGTCGTGGTATTCGGCCTCGGCACTTATGGCATCGGCTTTGCGGCGGGCGCCCTGTCGGTCTTGTCGCCCTGCGTGCTGCCGCTGGTGCCGATCCTGATCGGCACTGCGGCGTCCGCGCATCGCCGCGGCCCGCTGGCGCTTGCCGCCGGGCTGACGCTTTCCTTTGCCGTCATTGGCGTCCTGCTCGCGAGCGCCGGCGCCAGCCTGGGTCTGGATCCGGCGGTGTTCCGCAATATCGCGGCGCTGATGCTGCTCGGTTTCGGCGTGCTATTGCTATCGAGCGGACTGCAGGAACGCTTTGCAGTGGCGGCGTCGGGCGCTTCCAGCATCGGGCAGGGCATGCTCTCGCGCCTGACGCTCGACGGCCTGCCCGGGCAGTTTGTGCTTGGTCTGCTGCTCGGCGTGGTGTGGAGCCCATGTGTGGGTCCGACGCTGGGCGCGACCATCACGCTCGCGAGCCAGGGGCAGCAACTGGGGCAGGTGATGCTGATGATGGCGCTGTTCGGCCTGGGCGCGGGACTGCCGCTGGTCATCCTGGGTTCGCTTTCGCGCGAAGCCATGCTGCGCATGCGCGGCAAGCTGCTCGCGACTGGCCAGCAGGGCAAGAAGGTCCTGGGCGCGGTCATGCTGCTGATTGGGATTTTCATCCTTACCGGCCTGGATAAGAAATTCGAAACCTGGATACTCGACGTCGCGCCAGCGTGGCTCACCCAGATAGGGACATCGCTATGAGTATTCAATGGGAACGCCTGAGCCTAGGCGAGCCGGCCTTTATTTCATGCACACGAGCGAGTCAAAAGCAGGTCATGACGGTTGTCTCGTCTTCGGTGCCGCGGTCTCCGGCTGCGGCGCCACCGCGCAAAACCCCTGGGGTTCTATTCCCAGGGCGGCATTGAATTTGCTGGAGAGATTTTGAAACGCTATCAGCCCGGTCAGTTCGATGATGGCGTCATCGTCGAAATGTTCGCGCAGGCGGCGGAAATGCGCGTCCGTGGCTTGCCGGTCGGTATAAGTCACCGCCTCGGCGTAGCTCAGGGCGGCCTTCTCGCGCGCCGTGTACAAGTCGCCGTCCTCGAATGACGCCAGACGTACAAGTTTCTCCTCGTCGATGCCGCGTTTCAGCGCCGTGCCGGAGTTGATGTCCACGCAGAAGGGGCACCAGTTGATCTGGGAAACGCGCACGGTGACCAGCGTGCGCAAGGCAGGTTCCAGCGGCGATGAGCCGCGGTCGACGGCGCCATACATCAGGGCCAGCGTGACGAACAGCCTGGGCGAACGCCCCCACAATCGGCCTGGTTCCAGCACCTTGCCGTAGCGGCGCTTCTGATTCCAGAAAAACAGGCGTACGTACCAGGGAAAGCGGTGCTCCTTGGGTGTTTCCATCATGGGCATAGGGTCTCTACTCCGTTATGCGGAACAACGATTGCGGCGCGCCAGCCGCGCGGTCGCGCCTTGTTGAATCAAGCCGGCCTTGCGCGCATCGTCCATGACCGGGGGCCGGCAGGGCTATGCGGGCGGTCGGCGCAGGCGGTCATGCACGAGTTTCACCGCCAAAAGGCAAGGTGCATGCATCCTGCCGATTGTAGCAGGGCGGGGCACCGAACCGGTCGCCGCAGCTCGATCATTGGAATTCAAGGTGACTTTCAGGGATTCAGACCATGTAGCCGATGTCGGATGCCCCGGTCGGATAGGCGAA
Organism: Burkholderiales bacterium; assembly: GCA_035530495.1. Lineage (GTDB taxonomy): Bacteria > Pseudomonadota > Gammaproteobacteria > Burkholderiales > SG8-39 > 2-12-FULL-64-23. The sequence goes on along the minus strand of DATKUQ010000673.1, from coordinate 4,458 downwards.
CATCGTGCTCTTCAGATCCTCGGCCGTCAGCCCCTTGCGCATCGCGAGCGCGAAAATATTGATCACCTCGTCGACGTGCGGACCGATCAGGTGCGCGCCGAGGACGCGGTCGGTCCCCTCTTCGACGAGGACCTTGAACCCATAGGTCGTTTCCGCGACACGCCGCGCGGTGTACCAGGCCGACGCATTCTCGCTTCTCATCCGAAACTTGAGCCCGTTCTCGCGCGCCTGCTGCTCGCTGAGACCGACGGACGCGATGGGCGGGATAGTGAAGGCGACGCTCGGCACACCGAGATAGTTCGGCTTCTCGCGATTGCCGTTCAGCATGTTGGCGGCAGCGACCTTCGCGTCATGGCTCGCCACGGGCGTCAGCGGCGGACCGCTCAGCGCCGCGTCACCCACCGCATAAACCGCCGGGTTGGACACACTTTGCAGGAACTCATTCAGCCTGAGACGGCCCTTGTCGCTCGCCACGCCCGCCGCGGCCAGATCGAGCGGATCCAAATCGGGAACGCGGCCCGCCGCGTGCACCACGAGATCTGCCGTGAACGCTTCATCCTTGCCGTTCGAGGAGGCGCGAACGCATAGGCCATTGTCACTCTTTTCAATGGCTGTCGCTCGCGTCTTGAGCCGCACGTCGATTCCGACTTCGCGGAATTTCTCCATGAGCCAGCCGACCAGATCCGGGTCGAACGGCGTAAGCATGCGCTCCGCCTGTTCGAGCACGGTGACTTGCGCGCCCGCGTGCGCCGCGATGTTGGCAAACTCGGCCGCGATGAAACCGCCGCCAAGCAATACAATGTTCTTCGGCAGTTCCTCGAGTTCGAGAAACGCGGTGCTGGTGATGAGATGCTCCTCTCCCGGGATGCCAAGACGCATCGGCACCGCGCCGACGGCGATCAGGATGAAACGGCCCTCGAGCACCACGCCGCCGACCTCGACCGAGCGGGGCCCGCGGAATCGCGCACGACCGTGATAGGCATCGATGCCGTTTTTTGCGAAGTTTTTCTCCTTCATCGGTGGAACAGGCTCGGTGAAGGTGCGCTTGAACTTGATCAGTTCGTTCCAGGCGATGGCCGGCTCGCCACCCGCGATGCCCTTGCCGCGCATGCGGCGGGAATGGTCGATGGCTTCCGCTGCCCCGACCAGTACCTTTTTCGGATCGCAGCCGCGCAGCGCGCAGGTACCCCCGAAGGGCAGGTGGTCGATCACCGCCACGCTCCATCCGGCGGCGCGGCAGCGTGAAGCGGCGCCCGACGCGCCCGTTCCGCTTCCAATGGCAATGAGGTCGTATTGCTTGGTCATCCTGGTTCCTCCTCAGCGAGTTCCAACGACACACGCTGATGCAAGTCACGCCAGCACCGCATTTCAGTCTGGTCGCGGCGGCCAGTCGAGTCTGTGCGGTAGCGTACATCGAGTACCGCAGACCGCCCGCCCTAAGGCGCCTGCGTACCCGAGCGCGTCGCTTGCTTCCGCCTATGTGCGATAACGTGCAGGCCGTTGCGCATGAACGGCGTTGCCCGCGCGAATGGTCGCCTGCGCGATCTGATCGTGGAAAACGGTCGGTTGATGTCTTCCTGGCCGTCGATCACCCGGCGCAGCAGGACAACTGCTTCACGTCTTTGCTGAAGGTCTGCGCGCACAGCTTGAGGCCCTCTACCATCGTCAGATAAGGGAAGAGCTGTCCGGCAAGATCATCGACGCTCATGCCGGCGCGGAGCGCGAGCGCCGCCGTCTGGATCAGTTCCCCGGCCTGGTCGGCAACGGCCTGCACGCCAAGGAGCCGCCCAGTCCCCACCTCCGCGACCACCTTGATGAAACCGCGTGTATCGAAATTGGCGAGCGCGCGCGGGACGTTGTCGAGGGTCAGCGTGCGGCTGTCGGTCGCGATGCCCTTGCGCTGCGCTTCAGCCTCGGACAGGCCCACCGTCGCCACCTGCGGGTCGGTGAACACCACCGCGGGCATGGTGCTCAGGTCAAGGCTGGCATCGCCTCCCAGCATGTTGACCGCCGCACGCGTGCCGCCGGCCGCCGCGACGTAGACGAACTGCGGCTGGTCGGTGCAGTCGCCCGCCGCGTAAATGTTCGGCGCGCTGGTGCGCATGTGGTCGTCGATCGCGATGGTGCCCTGGAGGTCGAGTTTCACGCCGGCCTGTTCCAGGCCCATGGCGCGGGTGTTGGGCGAGCGGCCGATGGCAACGAGCAGCTTGTCGGCGCGCAACTCGCCGCGGTTGGTGGCGAGCGTGAACTCGCCGTTCGCATAGGACACCGCGCTCGCCTGGGTTTGCGTGAGCACCTCGATACCCTCGTCGCGAAATGCCGCGGTCACCGCTACGCCGATGGCCGGGTCTTCGCGGAACAAAAGTGTATGGCGGGCGAGCAGCGTGACCTGGCTGCCGAGCCGTGCGAAGGCCTGCGCGAGTTCCACCGCCACCACCGACGAGCCGATCACGGCGAGGCGTTTTGGAATGGCCGGGCTTACGAGTGCCTCGGTCGAAGTCCAGTAGGGCGTGTCCTTGAGGCCGGCGATGGGCGGGATAACGGGGCTGGCGCCGGTCGCGATCAGGCAGCCATCGAACGAGACCTCGCGCTCGGCGCCCTCGGCGAGCCGGACGATCAAGGTATTACCGTCCTTGAAGCGGGCCTCGCCGTGCAGCACCGTAATCGCCGGGTTGCCCGCGAGGATGTCTTCGTACTTCGCGTGGCGCAATTCGTCCACCCGCCCTTGCTGCTGCGCCAGCAGCCGTGCACGGTCGATGGCCGGTGCAGCGGCGCTGATGCCCGCATCGAACGGGCTTTCCCGGCGCAGGTGGGCGACGTGGGCGGCGCGAATGAATATCTTCGACGGCACGCAGCCGATGTTGACGCAGGTGCCGCCGATCACGCCGCGATCGATCAGCGTGACTTCGGCGCCGTTCTCGGCCGCTTTGAGCGCCGCCGCTGCCGATCACCGCGATTTTCAGTTTGATAGCGCCAGCCTTTGATTTGCGCGCGCCCGGCGCCGCCGTACGCGCTTTCTCGATGTCGCTTGCACAGGAAGCGCAGGTCGGACTCGTGTTCCCGAGTTCATCGCTGTCCATGGCTTATTGCACCAGCGTGGAAGGATAGCCGGCGTCCCTGGTCGCGTTCGTCAGCGCCTTGACGTTGGTCTTGGCGTCGTTATAGGTCACGGTAGCCTGCCGCTTGTCGAGGTTCACCTCGGTTTTAGTGACACCATCGACCTTGGCGAGCGCTTTCTTGACCGTGATCGGGCACACCGGGCAATACATGCCGGGTACCGACAGCGTGACCGTTTTCGTGGCAGCCCAAACAGGCGAGCTGAAGGCGGCGGCGAGAGCGATGACAGTGGCGAGCTTTTTCATGATGGACTCCTCGGTCAGTAGAACAGCGGTGCGATATAGGGGAAGGTGAGCGCGATCACCACGAGCGCGGCGACCAGCCAGAACAGGGCCTTGTAGGTGGACCGGACTTGCGGAATTGCGCAGACCTCGTCCGGTTTGCAATCAGCGGCCGGTCGGTAAATGCGTCGCCAGGCAAAGAACAGCGCGACCAGGGCGACACCGATGAAAATCGGCCGGTACGGTTCGAGCAGCGTCAGGTTGCCGATCCAGGCGCCGCTGAAACCGAGCGCGAGCAACACCAGCGGACCGAGGCAGCAGGTCGACGCCAGGATCGCGGCGAGCCCGCCGGTTGCCAGTGCGGCGCGCGCGTTTTGCTGTTTGGCCATGCATTTCTCCTTCCGGCTGGGTGAGCAATGGTGTAACGTTACTTCCGTAGTCAAGTACGGAGTCAAGCCCTATGTCGAAACCACCCAGCGCGAGCGGGATCACGATCGGCCAGCTTGCCCGGGCCGCGGCGGTGAACGTCGAAACGGTGCGCTATTACCAGCGCATCGGGCTGCTGCCCATGCCGCGCCGGGACTACGGCAGTATCCGGCGCTATTTGCCGGACGATCTGAAGCGCATCCGCTTTATCAAGCGGGCACAGAATCTGGGGTTCTCGCTGGACGAGGTCGCGGTGCTCCTGGGGCTGTCGGACGGCAGGCACTGTAAAGAGACCAAGGCGTTGGCGCAGAAAAGGCTTACCGTGGTCGAGGAAAAGATTGCCGATCTGGAGGCCATTCAGAAAGCGCTGAAAGGCCTGGTTGCAAAGTGCGCTCAGGGCAGCCGAGGCTGCGGTTGCCCGGTTATCGACGCCTTGATCGAGGAAGAGTCCTGACGGGTTTTTCCAATTGCGCCCGAATCTCCTTGGGCCGGTGACCACGCGCCGTAGATGTGCCACGGCTGCCGCCCGGGGCTTGCTGCGCCCCGCCTCCCGCGAAAAAAGTGCTTGACTCTGGAGTTGGCTCCAAGGTTTAGACTGCAATCCTGTTGCACCTATCGGCTGATCGCCGACCGAAATTGTCCGGTCGGAACCCAACAGGAGTATGACGATGCACAGTGTCACATTGAAGCTTGA
>DATKUQ010000672.1:0-2175 GCA_035530495.1 Burkholderiales bacterium | reverse complement strand
GAAATCGTCACCTACCGCTACCGTCGCGCCCGCCGCCGCTCGATCGGCATCGTCATCGACGACCATGGTCTGCGCGTGGCCGCCCCCGGCCATACGCCGATCGCCGAGGTCGAGGCCTTCATCCGTGAAAAGGCGCGCTGGGTTCTGCAAAAACTGTCGGAATGGCGCGCCGCGCCCAAGCCGCAGGTGGTGAACTGGAGCGATGGCGCGATTATAAGCCTGGTGGGAGTGCCGGTCGCGATCGAACTTCTCCCCGGCCAGCGCGGCATCAAATTGGAGAACGGACGTCTCGGCATCGGCCTCGAGCCCCGCGGCGAACCGGCGGCGCTGAGAACGCGCGGCATCATATGGATAAAGGAGCATGCGCGCGCACTGATGCACGAGCGCCTCGCGCTGTACGCGGCCAGCCTGGGCGTGCCGGTGCCGTCGCTGACTCTGTCCAGTGCGCGCACGCAGTGGGGCTTGTGCCGGGAGGACGGTCGCGTGCGCCTCAACTGGCGCTTGATACACTTGCCACTGCGCCTGATCGATTACGTGGTCGCGCACGAACTGGCGCACCTGCGCGAAATGAATCACTCGGCGCGCTTCTGGGCGGTGGTCGGCGGCCTCTACCCGGATTACCAGGCGGCGCGCAGTGAGCTGCGCCACTGCAACCACCGGCTGCCAATCCTGTAGTGAAGCTCCGATTGGGTCTGCGATGCAATCAGAGCTTCGCCTGATTTGGGGGATATACGCCCCGAAGGAAGTCCCCTTTGGGGACGAGGGGGCGCCGCCCCCTAGTTCAACGTAGCTATAGGAGGAAACGACATGAGAATATTGCATACGATGCTGCGCGTGGGGAATATGGAACGCTCGATCAAGTTCTACACCGAGGTCATGGGCATGAAGCTTTTGCGCAGCACAGACCGGCCTGAGCAGAAATACACGCTCGCCTTCGTCGGCTACGGCGCCGAGGACGCAAACGCCGTGATCGAGCTCACCTACAACTACGGCGTGGACAGCTACGACATGGGCAACGCATTCGGGCACCTGGCGGTCGAAGTGCCCGACGCCTACAAAGCCTGTGAAACAGTCAAGGCGAAGGGTGGCACCGTCACCCGCGAAGCCGGACCGGTCAAGGGCGGCAGCACGGTCATTGCCTTCGTTCAGGATCCGGACGGCTATAAGATTGAGCTAATCCAGCACAGCTCCTGAGCCGTGCTGACGCGCGCCTGCGCGGTCGCATCCCCGCAGGCGGGGCCCCTGCTCTTCGCTCCGACGCGCACGGTCATCGCCTTCGTTCAGGATCCGGACGGCTATAAGATTGAGCTGATCCAGCACAGCTCCTGCGCCGTGCTGACCAGTTAGAGTGTTTCAGCGATCGCCCACAGGCCGGCCCAGCCTGCCTCTGAGCCCATCCGCTGCGCCGGTACGCCGCGCAGCGCCAATGCGGTTTGGTAGCGCTGCGTCAATGCCTCGGAGCCGATGATGACCACGTCGGCCTTGGCCTGCCAGGTCTGTCCTCGCAATTCTTCGCCGATCAGCAGCCCGGACAGATAACTGGGCAAGGCGGCGCCGGGCAGGCAATCGAACAAGGACAGCGTGCGTGCGCTAAAGGCGGTTTGCAGCAGGCTGTTGCTGCGTAGCGCCAGTGTCACCCCCTGCTCGAAAGCCTCCGCGTCGAATGCGCCATCGCCTGGGGGAAGGGTGCGCGACAGGATCGAGTGCTGCCGCAGCAACGCAAAAAATTCGCCCGTCATGAAAGTGGAAAACGACTCGATACGACCGGCTTGCACCCGCACCCATTTACTGTGCGTGCCGGGCAGCACCACCAGGGCCTCGCGCAGGCCGAGCAAGCGCAGGGCGCCGAATACCTGCGTTTCCTCACCGCGCATGACGTCTGGGATGCGCCGCAAACGCCTGGATTCAGGAAGCCCGTCGTGTTCGCAAGAAAGCCCCGGCACGATCGCCACGCGGCCGGGCTCCACCCATGCCAGCTTGGCGGCAAGTTCCCCGAACCCGGCCGGACAGGCGCAATAGGGCGCCTCGAGCCATCCCTGCCTGCTGCCGACCATGCCGGACATCAGACACAAAGCGTCGTCTGTGTTCATCCAGTCGCCAAAGCAGGCTTTGAAAACCAGCGGGAATGCACCATCCGCCACTTTCAGGATGCCACGGTCGAACGACCGCTCTTCC
>DATKUQ010000671.1:0-5165 GCA_035530495.1 Burkholderiales bacterium | reverse complement strand
AATCCGGGCATCGTGGTGGTGCGCATTTCCGGCTGGGGGCAGGACGGGCCTTACAAATTCCGGCCCGGCTTCGGCACGCTGGTCGAGGGCATGTCCGGTTTCGCGGCGAGGAACGGCTTCGAGGACCGCGAGCCGGTGCTGCCGCCTCTCGCGCTCGCGGACATGATCGCAGGTTTGTACGGCGCATTCGCAGTCATGACGGCGCTGCGCTACCGCGATTCCGGTGGCGTCGGCCAGGTGATCGACCTGCCGCTGCTCGATCCGATGTTCTCGGTGCTCGGACCCGAAGCCGCACTTTACAAGTTGACGCACAAAATCAAACCTCGCACCGGCAGCCGCTCGAGTATCTCCTGTCCACGCAACGTGTTCCCGACCAAAGACGGGCACTGGATTTCGATGTCGGCATCGATACAGGTCATGGTCGACCGACTGTACAAGGCGCTGGGCGTGCCCGAGATGCTGGAAGATCCGCGCTTTCGCACCAACGCCGACCGCGTGGCCAATGCCGCGGCCAGCGAAGTGCCGGTGCGTGCGTTCATCGCGACACATACGCTGGAAGAGGGCATGGCCTTCTTCGAGAAGAACGAAATCACCGCCGCCCCCGTCTACGACATCGACCAGTTCATGGCCGATCCGCACGTACAGGCGCGGCAGATTGTGGTGGACTTGCCGGACAAGGACATGGGCACGATCCCGATGCACGCAGTCGTGCCGCGCCTGTCCGCATCCCCGGGCGCACTGCGCCGCCCCGCGCCGGAGCTGGGCGAGCATACCGCCGAAGTGCTCGGCCGCATCGGCGTCGACGCCGTCGCGCAGCAGGAGTTGCGGCGCCGGAAAATCATCTGATCGATGGCATCTCGACCAATCGCAATTCCTGTCATTCCGAGGCCGAAGGCCGGGGAATCTGCTGTTTCTTGATCCAAAAGCAGATTCCTCGCTGCGCTCGGAATGACAGTTGAGGAGGTCTCATTGATTCAAACGTATCTGAAGCAAAGGAGCAGCCATGACTGAGAACAGGAAACTGCCGATCTGGCGCTCGATGATGTTCGTGCCGGTGAACGTGGACAAGTTCGTAGCCAGCGCGCACACGCGCGGCGCCGACGCGATCATCCTCGACCTCGAAGACAGCATCCTGCCCAAGGACAAGGAGCGCGCGCGCACGCTGGTCGCGGGCGCGGCGACTAAGGTGGCACGCTCCGGCGCCGACGTGGTGGTGCGCGTCAACCGGCCGTGGCGGCTGTGCCTGCGCGATCTGGAGACGGTGGTGAGCCGGGAGATCTGCGCGTTGATGCTGCCCAAGGCAGAGAGCGCCGAGCATGTGCACATGGTGGCCGAGGTGCTGGACGAACTCGAGGCCGAGCGCGGCTTGCCGTCGGGCCACACCCAACTGGTGCCCATGATCGAGAGCGCCGCCGCATTCTTCCGCGTGCAGGAGATCGCTGCCTCCCATTCGCGCGTCGTAGGGCTGACGCTGGGCGCCGAGGATTTCGCACTGTCGGTGGGCATGGTGCCGGAAGCGGAGGGCCTGTTCTATCCGAAGCAGCAGATCGTGATCGCGGCGCGCGCCGCGGGCGTGCTGCCGCTGGGCTTCATCGGCACGGTCGCCGACTACGGGGACCTGGATGCGTTCCGCGCCACCGTGCGCCGCTCGCGCCGCCTGGGTTTCATGGGCGCATCGGTGATCCATCCCTCGCAGATCGCGATCCTGAATGAGGAGTTCAGGCCATCGGAGGAGGAAGTGCAACAGGCGCGCAAAGTGGTCGCGGCGTTCGACAAGGCCGCCGGCGGCAACCAGGGTGCGATCGAGGTCGACGGCAAGATGGTCGACATCCCGGTCGTCGAGCGCGCGCGGGCGACGCTGGCGCGGCACGAGGCCATCGAGCAGCGGGCGACGGCGCGCGACTAGACCGTTTGGTCTAATCCGCCCTCGGCGACGTGCGCCGCGGGGCAGAGGTGGTATCCTTCTGCGCTGAGGAGAGACCACGTGGCGGATAAGCCGGAAGAACGCGCCCGCGCCGAAATCGACAGGCTGCTCGCAGCCGCCGGCTGGTCGGTGCAGTCCATGAGCGAAGCCAACATCCACGCCGCGCGCGGCAGGAACAAGCTGCTGCTCACCGCTACGCCGCTGCAGAACTCGCTGTTGGAACTCGCTGGCGCTCGAAGAACGCTTGGCGAATGTTATCAGCGACAGCGTCGTTCCGCGTCTGGTTCCGGAACTGGAGATACTGCCTTGGCGCCGCACCCACGTCCTGGCCGTGCAGGTGTATCCGAGCCCGAGCCGTCCCCATTAGCCCGCTGGATGAGCGACATGGACGCGCGCGGTGCATTGACGGGCTATTTCGCGCTGCGCGGCTACAGCGGGCGCGCGTCGCGTATAGTTTATGTCTCGAATCGAGGACAGTAGACAATGACTGACAAGAAACAATTGCGGCGCGACACCATCGCCACGCATGCCGGGCGCGACCCGCAGCGCTACGCCGGGCTGGTGAACACGCCGGTATTTCGCGGCTCCACGGTGCTGTTCCCTGACGTGAAGACCTACGAAGGGCGCGACCCCGACGATTACAAGGCCATGCGCTACGGCACCTACGGCACACCCACCACGTTCGCGCTGGAGGAGGCCGTGGCGCAGCTCGAAGGCGGACACGCGGCGGTGGCGCTGCCCTCGGGTCTGGCCGCGATCGTCGCCGCGCTGGCCGCGTTCGCGCACAGCGGCGCGCATTTGCTGATCGTCGACTCCGTCTATCAGCCGACGCGTAATTTCTGCGAGCGGAGGCTGCGTGCCCTGGGCGTCGACATCGAATACTACGACCCGGCCATAGGCGCGGGCATAGACCGCCTGATCCGTCCCGAGACGACGGCGGTGCTGTGCGAATCGCCCGGTTCGCTCACCTTTGAAATGCAGGACATACCCGCGATCGCTGCGGCGGCGCATGCAAAAGGCGTTGCGGTGCTCGCCGACACCACCTGGGGCACGCCGTATTTTTTCCGCGCGTTCGAGCGCGGCGTCGATATATCGATCCATGCCGGCACCAAGTACATCGCCGGGCATTCGGATGTGTTGATGGGCATTATCGTCACCAACGAACAGCACTGGCTCCGCGTGCGCCGGGCCGTCGCCGACTACGGATACTGCGTGAGCCCGGACGACTGCTATCTCGCGCTGCGCGGCTTGCGCACCATCGGCGTGCGCATGCGGCAGCAGCAGCAGAATGCGCTCGCGGTCGCGCGCTGGCTGCAGGCGCGGCCGGAAGTGCTGCGCGTGATCTACCCGGCGCTCGAAGGCGATCCGGGCCACGCCATCTGGAAGCGCGATTTCAGCGGCGCGGCCTCGCTGTTCGGCGTCATCCTCAAGCCGGCGAGCGACCCGGCAGTTGCGGCGCTGATCGACGCGCTGCAATTGTTCGGCATCGGATCGAGCTGGGGCGGCTTCGAGAGCCTGGCGATTCGCGCCGACCCGGGCAAGCACCGCAGCGCGACGCGATGGAATCCGGGCGGGCCGCTGTTGCGCCTGCACATCGGGCTGGAAGATCCGGACGACCTGATCGCCGACCTGGAGCAGGGCCTGGCACGGATGAAGCAAGCCGGTTGACGCCGGCGTTTGCGGCATGTGACTGGGGTCGATAGATTCACGGGTATTGGACGACAACTGGCGGCTTCAACGCCCACAACGCTACGAAAGGCAGAGACATGGAATTTCAACTCAAAGACGAACAGAAGATGCTGGTCGAACTGGCCGGGCGCATGGGCCGCGAGGAGTTCGCGCCCAAGGCCGCGCGCTGGGACCGCAATCACGAATACCCGCACGAAAACGTCGCGGCGCTGCGCCGCGCGGGACTGCTCGGGATGACCATCCCGAAAAAATTCGGCGGGCCCGAGCGGCCGCTGATCGACGTCGTGCTCGCGATCGAGCAAATCGCCAAGCACTGCGGGGTGACCGCGCGCATCGTGGTCGAGACCAATATGGGCGCGCTGGGCTGCGTCATGGCCTACGGCACCGAGGCGCAACAGCGCGAGATCGCCCGCCGCGTGCTGGAAGAGGGCGACAAGCCGGCGATAGGCATGACCGAGCCCGGCGCCGGCACCGATCTGACCGCGCTCAAGACAACCGCGGTGGAGCGCGGCGCGGGCTACGTGCTGAACGGGCGCAAGCACTGGATCACCGGCGGCGGCGTGTCGAAGACCAATCTGATTTTCGCGCGCATCCTCGACAGCGACGGCCGCGACCAGGGGATAGGCGGTGTCCTGGTGGATCTGGGCCCGCCGGGCTTCTCCATCGGGCGGGTGGAGGACGCCATGGGCTTGCGCGGGATTCCCGAGGCAGAGCTGATTTTCGATGACTGCGAGGTGCCCGCCGCCAATCTGGTGGTGCGCGATCCCAAGGACGGCTTCAAGATGCTCATGAACGGCTACAACGCGCAGCGCATCGGCGCTTCCTCGGTCGCGCTCGGCATCGCGCAAGGGGCGCACGACCTGGCGCTGGACTACATGGGCCAGCGCGAAGCGTTCGGGAAGAAATTGAAGGATTTCCAGGGGCTGGACTGGATGATGGCGGAGAGCGAGATCAAGCTCGAAGCGGCACGGCTGCTGATCTACCGCGCGGCCTGTAACGCGCGGCGCCTGAGGAATAACGTGATGCTGCCGCAGATGCGGGAAGCGTCGATGGCCAAGGCCTATACCGGGCACGCATCGTTCGAGGTAGTGAGCGAGTCGCTGCAGATGTTCGGCGCCGCCGGCTATTCGCGCGACCTGCCGCTGGAACGCATGCTGCGCGACGTGCGCATGTTCCAGATCGGCGGCGGCACCTCGCAGGCGCAGCTCAATATGATCTCGCGCAGCCTGTTCCCGCCGCGCTAGGCTTCGCGTGCGCGGGGCGGCGCCTCAATTTATCGTCGAACTGGCCTGGGCTATGCAATTTCCCGTTTCCGCCGGGCTAACGCTGCAGCGATGCGGATGCGGACGTGAGCGTACCGGCAGACTTTACCCGAGGCGGATGCGGACGAGGAAATTGCGCATGATCTCTCCATCGACTGCCCGCCGTTCTGCCCGTTCGAGCGGCGCAGCGATTTGACGCATCGGCAGATTCCGTTCACCATCCGGCAATGACGAATATTCGGCGATTCCTCTTAGTGCTTTCCCTCGGGTTCGCCTGTTTGCTTGTCTTG
>DATKUQ010000670.1:0-2706 GCA_035530495.1 Burkholderiales bacterium | reverse complement strand
CGGCCGTAGCGCTATAATTCGCGCGAGGCTCTAAACTTCAAACGGTCCGGGGCGCTCGTCGGCGCCCAGGATGGAACAAAGGCGAACAATGCAAGCGGGCACCAGATTCAATCTCGAGGTCAATCCGAAAATTCCCCAGCGGCTCGCGCGCCTGGAGGAACTTGCCAACAATCTCTGGTACAGCTGGGACATCATGCCCACGCGGGCGCTGTTTTCGCGCCTGGATCCGCACTTGTGGAACCTGGTGGGACACAGCCCGAAGGCCCTGCTCAAGCGCATCGATCAGCAGCGCCTGACCGACGCGGCCGAAGACAAGCTGTTCATAGACAACTACAACCGCGTGCTCTCGGCCTACGACAGCTATCACGGAGAGCAGACGCGCCGCGACGCCGCGGAAGCGCCTCTGGCGCAGACCGAACTGGTGGCCTACTTCTGCTTCGAATTCGGTTTCCACGAGAGCCTGCCGATCTACTCCGGCGGACTGGGAATACTTGCCGGCGACCACTGCAAGACCGCGAGCGACATGCGTCTGCCGTTCGTCGGCGTCGGTCTGCTCTACCGGCAGGGGTATTTTGCGCAGACCATCGACAGCCACGGCAACCAGAGGGCGACGCACATCGCTTCGGATTTCGACGAGTTGCCTATCCTGCCGGTGCAGCGCCCGGACGGCACGGAATTGAAAATTGCGGTCGCGTTCCCCGGGCGTGAGGTCAAGGCGAAGGTGTGGCGCGCGCAGGTGGGCTGCGTGAATCTGTACCTGCTCGATACCGACATCGAGGACAACACCGCGCACGACCGCTACATCGCGCACCAGCTTTATGGCGGCGACCGCACCACGCGCATCGAGCAGGAGCTCGTGCTCGGCGTTGGCGGGGTGCGCGCGCTCGAGGCGCTGGGCCTGAAGCCCACGATCTGGCACATCAACGAAGGTCATGCGGCGTTCCTGATCCTGGAGCGCCTGCGCACGCTGGCGCTCCAGGGCCTCGATTTCGATACGGCGCTCGAGGCGGTCGCGGTCAACACCGTGTTTACCACGCATACCCCCGTGCCCGCCGGGCACGATCATTTCTCCACGCAAAGCATGCTGCATTATTTCCAGGGCTTTTGCGACGAGCTCGGGATTCCGGGCGAGCGCCTGCTGTCCCTGGGAATGGGGCCGGGGGAAGTGGAATTCAACATGACCACGCTCGCGGTGCGCGGCTCGCGTTTCCACAACGGGGTTTCCAAAATCCACGGCGGCGTGTCGGCGCGCATATTGCGCGACCTGTGGCCGCAGGTTCCGCCGGAAGAAAATCCGATCACCGCGATTACCAACGGCGTGCACGTACCGACCTTCCTGTCGCCCGAATGGGTCGACGCGTTCGACCACTTCCTCGGCTACGGCTGGAGCCGCAGGCTGGAAGAGCAGAGCTGCTGGGACCAGATCAGCGAGGTGCCGGACCATGTGTTCTGGAGCACGCGCCAGCATCTGAAATCGCAGTTGCTGCACCTGGTGCGCTTCCGCCTGCGCGAGCAGAATGCGCGCAACCAGGGCAGCGAGGCGCACCTGGACCGGCTGCTCAGCCTGTGCAGCCCGGACAATCCGACGGTGCTGATCATCGGCTTCGGCCGCCGCTTCGCCACTTACAAGCGGGCCACGCTGCTGTTCGAGAATCTCGACTGGCTGCGCCAGTTGCTCGGCGACAACTCGCGCCCGGTGCTGTTCCTGTTCGCCGGCAAGGCGCACCCGGCCGACGTCCCCGGGCAGGATCTGATCAGGCGGGTGACCCAGGTCGCGCAGATGCAGGAATTCGAGGGCAAGATCCTGCTGATCGAAGGCTATGATCTGCGTCTCAGCCGGCGCATGGTTTCCGGCGTCGACGTCTGGCTCAACAACCCGGTCTATCCGCTTGAAGCCTCAGGCACCTCGGGCATGAAGGCGGCGATCAACGGCGTGGTCAACCTGTCTGTACTCGACGGCTGGTGGGGCGAAGGCTACGATGGCACCAATGGTTGGGCGATCAAGCCGTCGGTTGCCGGGACCGACGATGCGACCCGCAACCGCGAGGAAGCGCGCACGCTCTACGAAATCCTGCAGGATCACGTCATTCCGCTTTATTACAAGCGCGACAGCAGCGGTTACTCGCCCGAATGGGTGAGTCTGGCGAAGCGTTCCATCTCCAGCCTGATGCCACGCTTCAATTCCGTGCGCATGCTGGGGGAGTACGTCGCCAAGTGCTATGTGCCCGCCGCGCAGCAGGGCCGGCTCTATGCCGGGAACGAGTTCGAGGTCGCGCGCACTGTTGCCGCGTGGAAATCGCGCGTGCGCCAAGCCTGGCCGGGGGTGAGCATACACAGGCTGGACATGCCGAAGAAGCGCATCGAGTTCGGCGACAGCGTGCGCATCGAAGCAACGCTAAAGTTGAACCAGCTGAATCCGGAAGACGTGATCCTGGAATTGCTGCTGAGCCGGGCCGTGGCCGACGGCAAGGAAGAGCAGGTGTCGCACCGCTTCGTCGCGCTGGGGCCCGATGCGGACGGAGCGCAGCGCTTCGCGCTGGAACTCGCGCCGGAATTCTGCGGCAAGCTGGACATGCGCATCCGCGCCTATCCCTGCCACTCGTCGCTGACCCATCCGTTCGAGCTGGGGCTGATGCTCTGGGCTTAGACCCGGCAGCTGCGCGCGCAATGCGTCGCCGCCATGCGGAGCAAGACGATGCGCGTGTT
>DATKUQ010000669.1:0-16098 GCA_035530495.1 Burkholderiales bacterium | reverse complement strand
TGGACGAGGCATTGCAGGCAATGGCGGACGGCGATGCCACCGTATTGTGCGGCGGTACGGATCTCGCACCACAGACCGAATCCGGCATGCGTCAATACAAAGCGAAACTGCTGAACATTCGCCGCATCGCGGGTCTGGACGGCATCGAGGCCAAGGGTGACGAGGTTCGCATCGGTACCGTAACGACCATCAGCGAAATCCGCAGCAATCCCGCGCTCGCGGAAATCGCTCCCGTGCTGGTCGAGGCGGCCGAGCATTTCGCCAGCGAACAGATACGCAACGCGGCATCAATGGGTGGCAACCTGTGCAACGCCTCGCCGGCTGGCGACATGATCCCGCCCCTGCTGGTACTGGACGCTTCGGTCGAACTCGCGTCCTGGCGCGACGGTGCCGTGCAGATGCGGCGGATACCCCTGGAACGGTTCTTCGTGGGTCCCGGCAAGACCGTCAAACTGCCGGAAGAGTTGCTCACGGCCATCGTGTTCGACCGGCCTGCGGCCGACTTCGTCGGCAAGTTCCGCAAGTCCGGCCCGCGCCCCGCGCTTGAAATCTCCACTGTTTCGGTGGCCATCGGAGCCCGTGTCGCCAACGGTAGGCTCAGCGATGTGCGCGTCGCCATGGGGTCGATCGCGCCCACGCCCTTGCGCGCCCGCCATGTGGAGGCTGCGCTCGAAGGCAAGCCGCTCGACACCGCAACCATCGCCGCCGCAGTCGCCGGGACGGCGGATGATGCCAAACCCATCGATGACGTGCGTGCCAGTGCGTGGTATCGCAGCCATCTCGTTCGTGTGTTCGTTGAAGAGGTGCTCAATGACGTCCGTGGAAACTGAAATCCGCTTCAAGCTCAATGGCCGCGAGGTTTGCCTGAAGGTGCCGGCCACCATGAAGACGCTGGACATGCTGCGCGACAAGCTCGGCATGACCGGAACCAAATATGCCTGCGGCGAAGGCGAGTGCGGCGCCTGCACGATCAAGATCGACGGCAAGACCGTCAACAGCTGCCTGATGTACGCCGTCGATTGTGACGAACGCGAGGTGGTGACCATCGAGGGACTCCGCACGCCGGAAGGCCTTCACCCGGTGCAGCAGGCCTTCGTCGATCACGGCGCCGTGCAGTGCGGCTACTGCATGCCGGGCATGATCATGCAGGCCGACTACCTGGTCGAAAACAATCCCAACCTGACGCGGGAGGAAGCGCAACGAGGCCTCGAGGGCAATCTCTGCCGGTGCACCGGCTACACCAAGGTGCTGGACGCGGTGGAAGCAGTGGTCGAGCAGAAGAAGTGCTGCGGCCGTCCCTGAGGGCGGCATCCCCTCATCCGGCCGCATACGCCTAAGGAGTGCAATGCCATGAAACGAGACGTCATCGGTTCACCCATCGCAAGGACGACCTTGATCGGCCAGCGTGTCAAGAAGCCCGACGCCCCCGAGAAGGCGACCGGCAAGACGCGCTACATCAACGACATGGTGTTGCCGCAAATGCTGATCGGCAAGGTGCTGTTCGCCGGCCGGCCCCACGCCAGGATCCTTCGCATCGATACCTCGGCGGCCGAAAAGCTGCCAGGGGTCCATGCGGTGCTGACGGGCAAGGACGCCGCCGGCCTCAAGTTCGGCTTCGTCCGCGACAATGTCGCGCTCAAGGACAAGGTGCGTTGCGAGCACGACGAGATTGCAGCCGTCGCAGCCGAGACGGAGGAGATCGCCAGCCGTGCGCTCGAACTCATCGAAGTCGAGTACCAGGACCTGCCCGGCGTGTTCTCACCCGAATCCGGCGCCAGGGAAGGCGCGCCGCTGGTCCACGACAACTTTCCCGGCAACAAGAGCCTTTCTTTCGAATTCAAGCACGGCGATCTCGCCGCGGCCGAAGCGGCCTCCGAATTTGTCGTCGACAGCGTGTTCCGTCCGCACCACGTGACGCACTGCTGCATGGGCACTTCCTGCGCCATCGCCGACTTCGACCACAACGGCAAACTGACGATCTGGACGCAGACCCAGTATCCGTACAACTACAAGATGGATCTGGCGCCGGCGCTGGGCATCGATCCCGGCGACATCCGGGTCATCCAGCCGCCCATCGGCGGCGCCTTCGGCTCCAAACTCGACGTCTACCCTTATGAGCCGATCGCCGCGCTGCTGGCCAGGAAAACCGGTCGGCCGGTCAAGGTCATCTATTCGCGCGAGGAGGAGTTCAAGGCCGCGCCGACGCGCCAGGCGGCGATTATCCATATGCGCACCGGATGCAGCCGCGATGGCGTGCTCACGTTCCGCAGCGCCGACGTGTTGCTGGACAACGGTGCCTACACCTCATGGGGGCCGACCATTCCCGTCATCATGATGCGCACCACCTCGGGCCACTATCGCGTGCCGGTGGTCGACTTCAAGGCACAGGCGATTTACACCAACAACCCCTACGCCGGCTCGTTCCGCGGTTACGGCAACGTCCAGACCACCTATGCCACCGCCCAGCAGATGGACATGCTGGCCGACATGCTGGACATGGATGCACTCGATTTCCATCTTAAAAACGCGCAGAAGTCCGGCGAATTCACGCCGCAGAAATCCTTCCTGCGCGAGTGCGCCCTCGTGGAGTGCCTTGAAACCGCCGCCAAGGCCAGCGACTATAGCCGAAAGCGCAAGCAGCACGCATCGCTACGGGACGCGCCAGGCCGCTACAAGAAAGGCATCGGCCTCGCCTCGTCCATCCACAACGCCGGCGGCGCCAAGATTCACAAGTCGGATGGCATCGGCACTATTCTCAAGGTGGACGATTACGCCCGGGTTACTGTCATCAGCGGCGCCTCCGAAATCGGTCAGGGCATAGACGCGGTCATCACCCTGATCGTGGCCGAGGAACTGGGCGTGCCGCTGGAACATGTGACCATCGTCAACAACGATTCCGACATTGCGCCGTGGGACGTGGGCGTGCACGCTTCGCGCACGACCTTCATCGCCGGCAACGGAACGCGGCGCGCCGCAAGGAAGGCAAAGGCGCAGATCCTGAACGCCGCCGCGAAGATGCTCGACGAACCGGCCGAGACCCTCGAACTGCGCGGCGGTTTCGTCGTGCGCGATTCGTGCGGAACGCCGTTGATCGACCTCGAACGCCTGCTGCGACGGATGCACTTTCAGGCCGAGCCGGAACTGGTGATGGTTACCGATTACTACGAGCCGAAGAGCGAACCGGAAGGAGCGAAGCACATTTCCGACCACTCCGCCGCGTATTCCCATGCCGTGCATGTCGCAGAGATTACCGTCGACACGCTGACCGGCGAGATCAAGGTGGACAAGGTCACGGTGGCGCAGGATGTCGGTCGTGTCATCAACCGCATGGGACTCGAAGGCCAGATCGAAGGCGGCATCGCCATGGGCCTCGGCTACGCCCTGAGCGAAAACATGCGGATCGAAAAAGGCATGCTGAGGAATCCCTGTTTTCGCGATTACAAGCTCATCACGGCGCCGGAAATGCCGCCGCTCGATCTGCATTTCATCGAAAGCAATTGCGCCGAAGGGCCCTATGGCGCGAAGGGCATTTCGGAGTTGCCGACGATCGTCATTGCGCCGGCCATCGCCAATGCGCTGTTCAACGCGACGGGGGTCCGCATCTTCAATCCGCCGATGTCGCCGGAAGTGGTTGCCCGCGCCATCCACGAAAGGCGGGCAAGCACGCCTTGCGCGAGCTCATTGGAGTCTGAGCGCAAATGATACTGCGGTACCACGCCTGGCTGCGGGACAACATGGGATGCGCCACGGAACACATCGTGCTGCCAAACAAGGTCGAGAATGTGGGCATGTTGCTCGACTGGCTGCAGACCCAGGACGAGCGCTTCAAGCGTGCGTTCAAGTATATTGATGTCGTACTCGTCTCGGTCAATCACCACCATGCGGATCGCGACTTCCCGGTGCATGACGAGGACGAAGTAGTTCTGGTACCCCCAATCGCGGGCGGCTGAGCGCGCGCCGTGCATTCTTTCTGCTCAATACCGCGACGGTGGCCGCGCTCAAATTTTCGATTTATTTTTCCTTCGCGAGCACACGAAATGAAGAAACTGCAAGACAAAGTTGACATCGTTACCGGCTCGGGCCGCGCCATCGGGCAGGCGCTGGCCTTGAACCTCGCGCGCAAAGGCGCAAGAGTCATGGTGAACGATCTCGACACCGGCCCGGCAGTGTCAAGATGACCAAGCTTGCGGCGGCGCACGACTTCGGCCGGGTGCTGAACCGGCTCGGCATCGAGGGGCAGGTAGAGGGCGGAGTCGTCATCGGCCTGCCGTTCGCGCCTGAGAGCGTCTACCATGCTTTGCACGGCAACGGCGAAAACCTGTTCCTGGAAACGCCCGGAAGAGCCGCATGAAACGCCGCACCATCCTGTCGCTGGAGCAGGCGCTGTCCCTGCCCTACGCGACGCTGCGCTTCGCGCAACTGGGCTGGCGCGTAATCCGCATCGAGTCCACGCCGGGCGCCTCGGGGCTGCCGGGGGACCCGAACCGCTATATCGGTGCGCGCGTCGCCGACGTCGACCGCCGCAGTTATTTCATCGCACCGAACGTAGGCAAGGAAGCGATCGCGCTCAACCTCAAGGAAGCGCGCGGGCAGGAAGTGCTCAAGCGCCTCATTCGAACGCTCGACGCCGACGTCTTCTGCTGCAATACCGTGCCTTCGCGCTACCAAGCGCTCGGCATAGATTACGCGACGCTCGCGGCGGTCAAGCCCGATCTGATCTGGGCCGGGATTTCGGCGATGGGTCCGGAATTTCCGAACGCGCCGGGCTACGACCCGGTGATCCAGGCCATGGCGGGCTACATGGAAGTCACGGGCGACCCCAAGGGGCCGCCGATGCTCACCGGCATTCCCGTCATCGACCTCAAGGCGGGCGACGAGGTCTACGCCAACGTGATGCTGGCCCTGCTCGAGCGCCACGAGAGCGGGCGCGGCCGGCAGATCCACGTATCCATGCTGCAGGCGGCGGCGTCCTGGCTGATCACCGTGCTGCCCTTGATCGACTTCGGCTGCGAGAACAGCGAGATCACACGCTCGGGCAACGAGCATCGCAAATTCATACCGACCAACGTCTATCCGGCAAAGGACGGTTTCGTCTACATGGCGATCGGCAGCGACGTTCAGTGGCAGCGGCTAGGCGCAATACCCAAATTCGCCTGCGTCGCCAGCCCGACGCGCAGCACCAACGAGGGCCGCCAGCGCGAGCGCGAGGCGATTTACCGGGACATGGCCGCAGTCACCAGCGGGCACGCGATGGAGGAACTCCTCGCCGATCTGCGCGCGGCGACGATTCCCGCGACCCGCATTTTCGACATCCGCCAGGTGCGCGAACTGGTGCAGCTGTCCGACAAGCTGACGCGCACCGCGATGCCCGACGCGCGCGTGGTGCACATGCAGCCGATGGCGGTAGACGTCGAAGGCGCCCGCACCGAACTCCCCTTCCCGCCCCGGTATGGCGCCGATACGCGCCAGCTGCTCGCCGAGGCCGGGTACGCTACAGCCGAAGTCGACGCGCTTGCAGACGCGGGCATCATCGCCTGAGCGCGGATGAGCATATTGGAAAATTTATCTTACTGCGAGGAAATACGATGAAAAAACTGGAAGGAAAGATTGCGATCGTCACCGGTTCGGGCCGCGGCATCGGCCAGGCGATCGCGCTGAAGCTTGCGAGCGAGGGCGCCAAACTGGTGGTCAACGATCTTGACACCGGACCGGCGCAAGAGACTATCGCCAAAATCCGTGCCCTCGGCAGCGATGCCGTCAGCTGCGATGGCGACGTGACGGTGCCCGATTTCGGCGCGCGCATCGTCAAGACCACGCTGGATGCATACGGCGGCATCGACATCATCGTCAATAATGCCGGCTACGCCTGGGACGGCGTGATCCAGAAAATGAGCGACGAGCAGTGGTATGCCATGCTCGACGTGCACGCCACAGCGCCGTTTCGCATCCTGCGTGCCGCTTCCGACTTCATTCGCAACGCAGCAAAAAAGGAAAAAGACGAAGGTCGTGGCGTCAACCGCAAAGTCGTGAACATCTCCTCCATCGCCGGCTTGTTCGGCAACGCCGGCCAAATGGGATATTCCGCCGGAAAAGCCGCCATCGTCGGCATGACCAAGACCATGGCCAAGGAATGGGGCCGCTACCGCGTCAACGTCAACTGCGTCGCGTTCGGGCTGATCCAGACGCGCATGACCCAGCCTGTGGGTTCGGGCGCGGCGGTGGCGAAGATCGGCGAACGCGAAGTAAAGATGGGGATACAGCCGGAGTTCATCGAGTTCATGAACAAGATGATCCCGCTCGGCCGCGGCGGCACTCCCGAGGAGGCAGCCGGGGCGGTGTACCTGATGTGCATACCCGAATCGGATTACATCAGCGGCGAACTGGTGTTGGCCAGCGGCGGATTCGTCATGTAGTGCAAGGCATCGACAACTCCCTCCGCGCTCAGCTGAGTCGGCCGCTTTACCGGGATTCGCTCAGGCGCTCTAAGGTAAATGCATGCAACGGGTCGTGTGGTTGCTGTCCGCACGATCGCAGTTACCAGAGGCATCGCGCCTGCGCGCTGACGCGAGAAGGAGGATGGCAGCATGCTTGCGAACGTATCGCTCGAGGACAAGTATCGCCTGGATCGCGGCCGCGTCTTCCTCACCGGCGTACAAGCGCTGGCGCGCTTGCCCATGTTGCAGCACCAGCGCGATGTCGCCGCCGGGCTCGACACCGCGGGCTACGTCTCCGGCTATCGCGGCTCGCCCCTGGCCGGACTGGACACCGCGCTGCGCGAAGCCGGGCACTTTCTGCGCGAGCACAACATCAGCTCGCATCCGGGCATCAACGAAGACCTCGCGGCGACCGCCATCTGGGGCACGCAGCAGCTCCATCTGTTTCCCAAGCCCAAGCGCGACGGCATATTTGCGATGTGGTACGGCAAGGGCCCGGGAGTCGACCGTTGCGGCGACGTGTTCAAACAGGCCAATTACGCCGGCAGCGCCAAACATGGCGGCGTGCTGCTGATTGCCGGTGACGACCATGGCGCCCGCTCTTCTTCTTTAGCACATCAGAGCGAGCACATTTTCTCGGCCTGCGCGATTCCCGTGCTGGCGCCGGCAAGCGTGCAGGATTATCTGGACCTGGGCCTGCACGGCTGGGCCCTGTCGCGCTACTCGGGCTGCTGGGTGGCGATGAAAACCACCTCCGATACGGTCGAAAGTTCCGCCACGGTAGAGGTCGATGCGCAGCGGGTACAGATTGCCCTGCCGGAAGATTTCGTCCTGCCGGCGGACGGATTGCACCTGCGCTGGCCCGACCCGGCACTGGCGCAGGAACACCGCATGCAGGAATTCAAGATTTACGCGGCGCTCGCCTATGCGCGCGCCAACCGCCTCAATCGCCTCGTCATCGATTCGCCGCGGCCCCGTCTCGGCATTATCAGCTGCGGCAAAGCCTACCTCGATGTGCTGCAGGCGCTGGACGATCTGGGCATAGATCAAGCGCATGCTGCGGAAATCGGCCTGCGCCTGTACAAGGTCGGCATGCCCTGGCCGCTGGAAGCCAGCGGCGTGCGCCATTTTGCCGAGGGTCTGGAAGAAATCCTGGTGGTCGAGGAAAAACGGCAGATCATCGAGTACCAGCTGAAAGAGCAGCTTTACAACTGGACCGATGTCAAGGGCAGGGACGTGCGGCCGCGGATCGTCGGCAAATTCGACGACCGCGGAGAATGGCCCGCGCCACACAGCCCCTGGCTGCTGCCGCCGACGGCGGAGCTGACCCCCGCCATCGTCGCCCGCGCCATCGCCTCGCGCATCGCACGCTTTCACAGCTCGGAAAAGATGCAGCGGCACCTCGCCTTTCTCGAGGCCAAAGAAACTGCTTTGGCCAAACCGCGCCTGGCATTGCCGCGCACGCCCTACTTCTGCTCCGGCTGCCCGCACAACCAGTCGACGCGCGTCCCGGAAGGCTCCTGCGCGCTGGGCGGCGTCGGCTGCCACCTGATGGCCGTGTGGATGGGACGCAATACGATGACCATCAGCCACATGGGCGGCGAAGGCGTGGCATGGCTCGGTGCGGCCGAACATTCCGGTACAGCGCACATTTTCGCCAATATGGGCGATGGCACGTATTACCACTCCGGACTGCTGGCGATCCGCGCCGCCGTGGCATCCGCCGTCAATATTACCTACAAGATCCTGTACAACGACGCCGTCGCCATGACCGGCGGCCAGCCCGTGGATGGCCCCTTGAGCGTGCCGCAGGTCGCCCGCCAGCTCAGCGCGGAAGGTGTGCGCCGCATCATCGTGCTGGCGGAGGAGCCGGACAACTATCCCAAGGATGCCGGATTCCCTCCTGGCGTGGAAATCCGGCGCCGCGAAGATCTCGATCCCGTGCAACGCGAGTTGCGACAGACACCCGGCGTCACGGCGCTGATCTATGACCAGACCTGCGCCGCGGAAAAGCGGCGCCGGCGCAAGCGCGGCACTTATCCCGACCCGGCAACGCGCGTATTCATCAACGAGATGGCGTGCGAAGGCTGCGGCGACTGCAGCACGAAATCCAACTGCCTCTCGGTCGTGCCGGTCGAGACCGAGTTCGGGCGCAAGCGCGCCATCGACCAGTCCTCCTGCAACAAGGACTTTTCCTGTATTGCCGGATTCTGCCCCAGCTTCGTCACCATAGAAGGCGGATCGCTGCGCAAAGGCAAAGGCCTAGCCGCGGACGCCGCGGATTGCGCCGATCTCCCCGAGCCGGTGCTGCCGGATCTTGCAGCGCCCTACGGCATACTCGTCGCGGGCATCGGCGGCAGCGGCGTGATCACCATCGGCGCCTTGATCGGGATGGCGGCCCACCTCGAAGGCAAAGGGGTAACCGTGCTGGACATGACCGGGCTCGCGCAAAAAGGCGGGGCGGTCATGTCGCATGTGCGCCTCGCCGCCCACCAGGACCGGCTGGCTGCGGTACGCATTGCGACGGGCGAAGCCAACACCGTGCTCGCTTGCGACATCCTGGTCGCTGTCAGCGACGATGCCCTGGCCAAGACGCAAGCCGGGTTCACCCGGGCGATCGTCAACACCGGCCAGGCGATCACCGGTGATTTCGTGCGCAACCCGGATCAGCCCTTCCCGCTGGCAGCGATGCAGGACCAGCTGCGCGAAGCGGTCGGCGCAGGCGCGGCGGATTTCGTAGATGCCACCCGCCTCGCCTCGATCCTGACGGGCGACGCCATCATGACCAATATGTTCCTGCTCGGATATGCCTACCAGAAGGCGCAGCTACCGGTGTCGTCCAAAGCGCTGCTGCGGGCGATCGAACTCAACGCAGTCGCCGTCGAAGCGAACCAGCGGGCTTTCCTCTGGGGCCGCCGCGCCGCTTTTGACCCCGAACGCGTCGAGCAGCTCGCGCGCGCGCAGCAGCCGGTCCTGCCGCAGCACCGGCTGTCGCGCGACCTCGACGAAGCCGTAGCACGGCGCCGCGACTACCTGACCGCCTATCAGGACCGCGCATATGCGCGCCGCTACACCGAGCTGGTGGCGCGCGTACGCCGCGCCGAAGACGCGCTTCTACCCGGCAGCGTCCTGCTCACCGAGTCGGTTGCGCGCAGTTACTTCAAACTGCTCGCTTACAAGGACGAATACGAGGTCGCCCGCCTTTTCACCGCTCCGGAATTCGCGCAAGCGCTGAACGCTGCTTTCGAGGGTAAGTTCAAGCTGCGCTTCCATCTGGCAATTCCGGCGCTGAGCCGTCCGGACTCCACCGGCGGCGAGCCGGGCAAGCGCAGCTACGGCCCATGGCTGATGTATGCGTTTCAACTCCTGGCGCCGCTGAAGTTCCTGCGCGGCACGCCTCTGGACATCTTCGGCTACGGAGCCGAGCGCCGACTGGAGCGCCGGCTCATAAACGAGTATGAGGCAATGGTCGACACCCTCCTGGGCGGCCTGCGTCGAGACACGCTTGCGCTGGCCGTGGAGATTGCCGGCTTGCCCGAAGGCATTCGCGGCTACGGCCCGATCAAGCAACGCAGCGTCGCAGCCGCGCGGCAGCGGCAGGACGAACTGATGGCCGCATTGCACCATCCGACGCGGGCTGTGGCCAAAGCGGCGTAATATCCGCGAATGCGCATGGGATAAGGGGAAAACCATGAGCCACTCGAGTATGCTCAAGAATCGCCGCAAGAAGCAGGCCATAAGAAAGCAGCTACACCGGGCGCGCAAGCAGGCCCGCCGCGACCGCTTCGCAAGCAAAGCCGCGCGAAGCACGCCTTAGACAATACGCTGGGAACACGCATGACCGTCAGCGAATGCTGGCGGATCGTTAGGCCTAGCCAGTTGTTTGTTATCGGCGGGCGAGTGACTGGAACATTCAGTGGAAAACGGGCCTACGCGATGCCAAGATCTGCGGCGCGCCCGAGTTGATCTACAGTGGAGATCATCTCGGACGCGGACACGCCTTGCTATAGATGGACCATGCGGTGCATGCGATGCGACGCGCGCCGATCACTGCTTCAGTTCGGGAAAGTCTTCCTCGAAAAATTCCCACTCGGCGCGTTCTCCCTTGGCGCGCCGCTCGGCTTCGATGCCGCGCAATTGCACCCGCCGAATCTTGCCCGAGATGGTCTTGGGCAGGTCGGAAAACTCGAGGCGGCGCACGCGTTTGTAGGGTGCGAGCTTGCTGCGCAGGAAGATAAATATCTCCTTCGCCAATTCGCGGCTGGGCTTGGTGTCCTGGGTCAGGATGATGAAAGCCTTGGGCACGGCGAGGCGCAAGGGGTCCGGACTTGGAACCACCGCCGCCTCGGCGACGGCCGGATGCTCGATCAGTGCGCTCTCCAGTTCGAAGGGACTGATGCGGTAGTCCGAGGCCTTGAACACGTCGTCGGCACGGCCGACGTAGGTGATGTAGCCATCGGCGTCGCGGCTCGCAACGTCGCCCGTGCGGTAGTAGCCGCCGCGCGTTGCATCGGCGGTTTTCTCGGCGCTATCCATGTAGCCGACCATCAGCCCGAGCGGGCGCGGGTCGAGGACGAGGCAGATCTCTCCTTCGTCCGCCTGCTTGCCCTCCGCGTCGATCAGGGCCACATGGTAGCCGGGCAGCGGCCGTCCCATGGAGCCCGGTTTCAGCGCCTGGCCGGGCGAGTTGCCTATCAGCGCGGTGGTCTCGGTCTGGCCGTAACCGTCGCGCAGGGTGATCCCCCAGGCCGCTTTCACCTGGCCGATGATTTCCGGATTGAGCGGTTCGCCGGCGCCGAGCAGTTCGCGTATTTTGAGGCGGCTGCGGTAGCTCGCGAGATCTTCCTGGATCAGCATGCGCCATACCGTCGGCGGTGCACAGAGCGTGTTGACGCCGCAGCGCTCCAACACGCCCAGCAAGGCTTTGGCATTGAAGCGGCCGTAATTGTAGATGAAGATGCAGGCGCCGGCATTCCATGGCGCGAAGAAGCAGCTCCAGGCGTGCTTGGCCCAGCCAGGCGACGAGATGTTGAGGTGCACGTCACCGGGCTGCAGGCCGATCCAATACATGGTCGACAGGTGCCCCACCGGGTAGCTCTGCTGCGTGTGCAGCACCAGTTTCGGCTTGGAGGTGGTGCCGGAGGTGAAATAGAGCAGCAGCGGATCATCGGCCTTGGTCGGACCGTCGGGCGTGAAGCTTGCCGGGTGGGCGTCGGCTTCGGTGAAGCTGTGCCAGCCGGGCGCGGCGCCGCCGACGGCGATACGCGTGTAGCTGCCGGCGAGCGTCGCGAACTTGTCCACGTTGGCGATGCCGACGACGACGTGGCGCACCTCGCCGCGCTCGAAGCGGTCGAGCAGGTCGTCCGGCGTAAGCAGGGTCGTCGCCGGGATCAGCACCGCGCCCAGCTTGGCCGCCCCCAGCATGGTCTCCCACAGCGGCACTTCGTTGCCGAGCATCATCAGGATGCGGTCGCCGCGCTTGACGCCGATCGAGCGCAGCCAGTTGGCCACGCGGTTGGAGCGCGTCGACATTTCGGCGAACGAGTGCTTTTGTTCGCTGCCGTCCTCGCCCACCAGCCACAGGGCCGGCTGCTCGTTGCCCTTCGCCATGGCGTCGAAATAGTCGAGCGCCCAGTTGAATTCCGTCAGCTTGGGCCAGCGGAATTCGCGCGTTGCGGCCAGATAGTCGGTACGGTGCTTGAGCAGGAAGTCGCGGGCTTCGATGAATGGACGGGCGGCGGACATGAGGATTCCCTTCTTGAGAGTGGGTGCAAATGTGAAATTATGTTGGAGCTTGGCGCCAATATCAACTCAACGCCTGCCTCGATTCCGCCTTGGCGCAACGCGCCCGCCGAATTAACCGGTCGCGAAGCGCTCCGCGATTGCCGCCTGCCGCCAACTCCGCTGAACTTCCGGCCGATGCTCGCTGAGCAAGTTTGCCCGCGACGGCGTGAGCCGGCCAATCGTTCTTATTGACTGCGGCACTGAGTCAATTCGAATTTTCCTAGCTTACCATCGCCATCCACGGCAGGCCGAGCAGCAGGAACACCGCGATGAACAACAGGCCGAAGATCGCCCCCAGCCTCCAGTAGTCCGCAGTCGGCAGATAGCCCGAGCCGTAATACACCGGGCTCGGCCCGGTCGCATACGGCGTGAGTATACCCATCAAGCCGAGCGTGAAACTGAGCGAGAGCGCGAACTGCAGCATGTTCATGCCGGGGATGGTGGAACCCACGGCCAGCATCACCGGCAGCATCGCCGTCGCATGCGCCGTGACGCTGGCGAACAGGTAGTGCGTGAAATAAAACACCAGGATCAGCACGATCATTGCCATGAGTGGAGAGAAACCGCCCATATGCGCGGCGACGGCGTCGGCAAACCATTTCACGAACCCGACCCTGGACAAGCCGTCGGCCAGCGCAACCAGGGTCGCAAACCACGCCAGCGTATTCCACGCTGCCTTGTTCGCGAGCATGTCTTCCCAGGAGAAGACCGATGTGACAAGCATCAACGAAACCACGACCAGCGCGGCGGTTGTGGCATTGATCACAGCACCGCCGAAAATCCACATCGCCAGCGCAAATACGACCAGCAGCGCAAGCAGGATCTCGCGCCCGCTCATTCCACCCATCCTGACGAGTTCCTTTGCCGCCCATTGCGGAACTTCCTGGCCCTCCTTCACTTCCGGCGGATAGAGCCAGTAACTCAGGATCGGAATCAGCACCAGCAGTACGAGACCCACGGGCAGGAACGCGACAAACCATTGCGTCCAGCCGAGGTCGAGTTTGGCCGTTTTCTTCACCAATTCCACTGCAAGCAGATTGGGCGCGAGCGCGGTGAGAAACATCGAACTGGTGACGCAGGTGCCGGCGATCGCTACCCACATCAGATAGGAACCGATGCGGCGCGCGGACGGGTCGTTGGGCTTGGAATCGTACAGAGCGGGCAGATTGCGGATCACCGGATAGATCGTGCCGCCGCTGCGCGCGGTGTTGGACGGCGTGAACGGCGCGAGCAGCGCATCGGCGAGCACGACCGCGTAGCCCAGCAGCAGCGTGCGGCGTCCCATCAGCTTGACCAGCATCAGCGCGATCCTGCGCCCGAGGCCGGTTTTCTCGTAGCCCATCGCAAACATGAAAGCGCCGAAGATGAGCCATACCGTGCTGTTGGCAAATCCGGACAGCGCCCAGCTGAGCGCAGCATTCGGCGCTTTGAAGCCTGGTTTTGCAAGTTCCTGCGGACCATACAATACCCACGGCGCCAAGGCCGCCACCAGCGTCACGCCGATGATGCCGATTGCGCCTCCGGGAAGCGGCTCTAACATCAGGCCAACGACCACGCCGGCAAAAATCGCAAAGAAATACCAGGCATGCTGCGCCAAACCCTCCGGCGCCGGGCACAAGGCGAGCACTGCCGTCATGGCAATGGGCGCGATCGCGCGCCACGGAAAAGAACGCTGCGGGATCTTGTTGGACACAACCGCCGAGGGCCCCGAGTCGTGTGTGAGGGTGGACATGGCAGGAATCCTTTCGTCGCCGGCCGCGAAAGACACGGCCTTGCAGACAAATTGTCACCTTGCTGCGATGCCGCAGCTTGACGAAAATCAATGGGCGCACTGCCAGGATTGTGCTGCGACGCGAGAAGATAAGCAGCGCGCCCGCGGCGAATAGTTCATCGGCGCGATGACGTTCCTTGAATGGTTTCCAGGCCGGTGCCCGGCACGACTACGCGCCGACGCGCGCCGTGGCTGCGGCAGGCGTCGGGCGCCTGCTCCAAAACGTCGCGAGCGACAACCCGGCAATGATGTGCCAGATGCCCCACCAGGCGGTAATCACGGCCATGCCGCCCAAGCCGCCGAAGAAATCGAAAATCAGGATCAGCCCCAAGCCCGAGTTCTGGATGCCGCATTCGATCGCCACTGCGCGCCGGTCGCGCTCCGGCAGGCGCACAGCCGTGGCCATGCCGTAGCCCATGGCGAGCGCGCTGGCGTTGTGGATGAAGACCACCCCCACGACCATGCCCACATAGAGCACGAAATACCGCCAGTTGGCACCGAGCGCAGCGAGCACGAAGACCAGAAAGAAGATCAGCGAGAATATTTTCATCGGCTTGCGCGCACGGGCGGTAAAGCCTGGCCAGTGCCGCGACACGAACAGCCCGGCGGCCAGCGGCAGGCCGAGCAGCAGCAACACCTGCAGGAACATGTCCAGCGGATTCATCGCTACCTGGTGAAGGATGGGGCGCGCCGGCCGGTACATTCCGCCCCAGAAGGCGATGTTCACCGGCGTCATGACGATGGCGGTCAGCGTTGACAGCGTGCTGATCGATACCGACAGCGCGGTGTTGCCCCGGGCGAAATGAGTGAGAAAGTTGGAAATGTTGCCCGCCGGACAGGAGGCGACGAGGATCATCCCCAAGGCGATGCTGGGTCGCGGGTGCAAGGCCAGCACCAGCAGGAAGGTCAAGGCGGGAAACACCAGGTGATGGCCGAGCAGCCCGATGACCAGCGCACGCGGCGTGCGCAGCGCCTCCTTGAAGTCCTCGGGCTTCAGGTCCAGCGAGACGCCGAACATGACGAAGCCGAGTATGACGTTGAGCGCGAACAGCGACTGCGGGTTGAAATTGAGCCGGACGAGATCGATGTCGGTCATGACGCGCATAATGTCTGAAAACTCTGCTGGCCGCCATCCGGCATGTGCGCCAGCTTCCAAAGCCGGATTTGATCCACAAAACGCCATTTTGGACAGAAGTACTGATTATGCACCGCAGGCCCTTGATTTAATTGAGGTTGAGCTCTCGCCATCAGGCGAAAAAATATTCACCCGCCTAGAGGCGGGCATAGTGTATAATCAAACACTTAGAGTGCGATTCAGGCCAATCTGACAATCAGCAGGTATCCGCTTCGAACCCTGCCCGCGGAGCCGGCGATGTCAACAAATCAGGCATATTTGCGTGTCGACACGGTCGATCAGACATAGTCGCACAGCCCCGGTTGCAGGCAGATCGCCGCATCCGCCCCACACCAACACGACCCTCGTCAGGAGTACTGAAATGCATGCAGCCCCGATTCTGCAATACCTCAGAAAGAACGGCCAGCAACTCGATCTGGATATAGCAGCCGCGACCGGAATCTCGCTGTCGAAGGTGCGCATCTCGCTGTCCGATCTGTCGGCGCGGGGAGAAATATCCAGGTGCAGCGTAACGCGGTTCAACGACGGCAAGGCAATTGAAGGGATGCTGTGCCGAATTGCCGGAACCATTCCGCCCAAGAGTCCCGGCAGGAAGCCGGGAAGCTAAGGTTCGGCAGCGGCCGGCTGCTTAGGACGCCCAAGCACGGGATTCTTGGTGGACACGCGCAAGCGGGAGAGGCGAAATTCAGGTGATTGTGACCTGATTGTCTTGCGCGCTGCGCCGGGTTGCAAGGCTCGCGCCCGAGTCGTCGCCCTGCAACAGGATACGCGCGTCGAGTATGCCCACCCCAGAGGGATAAGCCAACACCGGGTTCAGGTCGAGTTCCGCAATCTCCGGGAACGCGGTGCACAGCGCGGAGATGCCGAGCATAAGGCGCACCAGCGCGTCCTTGTCCACCGGCGGCGCCCCGCGCACGCCATCGAGAATTTTACTTGCGCGGATCTCTTCGAGCATGGAACGCGCGTCCTCTTCG
>DATKUQ010000668.1:0-18105 GCA_035530495.1 Burkholderiales bacterium | reverse complement strand
ATACTCGCGGCGTACAAATCCGGCGACCAGACGGACCCGACGATGACGCCGATGGCGCAGTCGTTAAGCGACGCCGACGTTCAGAACCTGGCGGTGTCTTTCGCCGGCCTGAACTGCAACTCGACGCCCTCCACAACCGGCGGCGATGCCGCCGCGGGCAAAGCCCTGGCCAAGAATTGCATCGCCTGCCATGGCGAAAACGGCATCCCGAGCAATCCTGCCTGGCCCAAGCTCGCAGGGCAGAAGCCGGGCTATTTGATCAATACGCTCAAAGCGTTCAAGGCGGGACTGCGCAAAGACCCGACGATGGCAGGCATTGCCCGGGGCTTGGGCGACACCGACATCGCAAATCTCGCCGCTTACTTTGCCGCGCAGAGCTGTCAGTCCACCAAGCAAGGAAGGGTAAAACCATGAGCAAAGACTCCAAACCCGCGCTGGCCGCGCGGCGCGCATTCCTCGCCAAGCTTGGTGGCGCCGCGACTTGCGCCGGTGCCGCCGTAGGGGCCGCCGCCCTGGGCGCCATACCGACTGTCTCGGCGAAAGCCGAAGCCGCAGCCGATGGCGGTTCGTTCCCCACCAAGGATTACGACTGGACCAAGCACGAGTGGGGTTTCGGCGTGGACGCGACCAAGTGCATCGGCTGCCTGCGCTGCGTCGAGGCGTGCAAGCGCGAAAACGACGTCCCCGCCAACGCGCATCAGTTCCGCACCTGGGTGGAACGCTATGTCCACCTCGACGGCGACGACGAGGTGCACATCGACAGCCAGCAGGACCCGGTGAACATCGCGGCCTCCGGTTCGGAAAAGACGTTCCGCTTCGCCAATCGCTACAAGGATGCGAAGGTATACAAGGCGTTCTTCGTGCCCAAGCTGTGCAATCACTGCACGCACCCGTCCTGCGTGCAGGTCTGTCCCACGGGCGCCACCTTCCGCACCAAGGACGGCGTGGTGCTGGTCGACCCGACCTATTGCATCGGCTGCCGCTATTGCGTGCAGGCCTGCCCCTACGGCGCGCGCTTCTTCAACGAGGAAACCCATGTGGCCGATAAATGCACCTGGTGTTACCACCGCATCACCAAGGGACTGCGGCCGGCGTGCGTGGAGGTATGTCCGGTCGGCGC
Organism: Burkholderiales bacterium; assembly: GCA_035530495.1. Lineage (GTDB taxonomy): Bacteria > Pseudomonadota > Gammaproteobacteria > Burkholderiales > SG8-39 > 2-12-FULL-64-23. The sequence goes on along the minus strand of DATKUQ010000668.1, from coordinate 16,985 downwards.
GCGTATTTTCGGCGATCAGAAGGATCCCGACAGCCCGATCAGCCTGTTCATACGCAACAACCGCGTGCAGGTGCTCAAGGCCGAGATGGGCAATGCGCCGAACGTTTTTTATGTCGGCATCGACAAAGAGGTGAACTAATGGAACCGATACTTCATCTGGCCCCTTACACCGGTTGGGTCTATCCGAACGAAACGGTGTTCGAATGGTCCATCCTTATTGCCGTCTATCCCTACATCACCGGGCTGGTGGCCGGCGCATTCACGGTTTCCAGCCTGTATCAGGTGTTCGGCTTCGAGCGGCTGAAGCCGGTGGCGCACCTCGCCCTGCTGACCTCGCTCAGCTTCATGATCTTCGTGCCCATGCCGCTGCTGCTGCACCTCGGGCATCCGGAACGCGCATTCAACGCCGTACTCACGCCGCATCTGACCTCGGCGATGGCCATGTTCGGCTTTTTCGCGAGCTTTTACGTGGTCCTGCTGATCATAGAAACCTGGTTCGCCAACCGCCCGTTCATCGTCGCCCAGGCGCAGCAAAGGTCCGATCTGCTCGGGCGCTTCTACCGCCTGCTGACCCTGGGCTCGGATGACGTATCGGAGTACGCGATGCGCTTCGACAAAAAGTGGATTTTCGCGCTCGCCGTCATCGGCATCCCTGCCGCCCACGGTCTGCACGGCTATGTCGGATTCATGTACGGCTCGGTCAAGGCGCGCGAATGGTGGTCGTCCGACCTGATGGCGGTCATTTTCCTGTTCTCCGCGATCATCTCGGGCGTCTCTTTGCTGGTGGTGCTCTACGTCGCGTCATGCAAGCTGCGCAGGGTACCCATCGATGTAGCGTGCGTAAAAGGCCTTGCGTACACGATCTGGGGCTTCATCATGGTCGCGCTGGTGCTCGAAGGCCTGGAATTCGCCAGTATGATTTACAAAGGCGTTGAAGGCGTGGACATGATCATTCAGTACGTGACCGGTCCGCTGCTGATTCCGTATTTCGTCCTGCAGATCGGCATCGGCGCTGTCACGCCGCTGCTGTGGCTGTCCTACATGATCTGGCGCGGCAGCAGCGGCAAGGCCTTGGTGGTGGGCGTGACGGTGTGCGCCTCGCTGGTGCTGTTCTCCGTGTTCATGATGCGCTGGAACGTGGTGATCGGCGGGCAGGAGATCTCCAAGACCGGCAAAGGGCTGCTGAGCTATCAGCTGCCGTTCTTCGGCAAGGAAGGCGCGCTCATGGCAATCGTATTGATTCTGGCGCCGATCGCCGTGTTGTTCGGTTTGACCCGGCTGTTTCCGCCCTGGGCTGATGGCGCTGCGCACACGCAGGCTTGAGGTAAACTCGACTTGCCGATTCAGAACCAGCCTGCGCCGGCGAGTGCTGTCCCGACCAGAGGTCTGTTCGACCGAACCAGATTTCATCAACAACCTGAAAGGAGCGAGACATGAAACGGACACTATTGTTGCTTGGAACCATCGCGTTTGCGGGACTCATGGCCAGCGGGCAAGTTATGGCTGCCGATGGCCAGGCGGTATTCAACAAGACGTGCAGGGGTTGCCATACGGTGATGAAGCCGAAAATCGGCGACAAGGCCGCTTGGGCGCCGTTGATCGCGCAGGGCGTGGACACGCTGACGGCCGTCGTCATGAAAGGCAAGTCGCCGATGCCGCCCAGGGGCGGAGCCGCCAACGAAGCCGACGTCAAGGCTGCCATCCAATACATCATCAGCAAGTCGAAATAGCGCAGCGCCACCCCGCGCCGTCGCTGCGCCCTGGCTGGCCGCGCGGCGCGCATCAGGCGCTTGGTTTGCGCTATATTGTGCTGCGTGTGATCCGGTCCGGATGGATATGGTCAAGCATCTCCACATTTTTGGCCAAGTGCAGGGCGTCGGCTTTCGCTACAGCTTCTGCGAGGAAGCGCAACGCCTGGGCATCAGCGGCTGGGTGCGCAACCGCCGCGGCGGCAGCGTCGAGGCCATGATCGCCGGCACGCCCGAAGCGCTGCAGGTGCTGACCGCGTGGGCGCGGCTGGGTCCGTCCGCGGCGCGGGTGGAGCGCATCGAGGTCAGCGCAGCCGACGGCGAATTCACCGGCTTCGAATTGCGGCCGACCGAATGACCCGGCCTTAGTCTCTTATCAGTGAAGAGTTGACGGAAATGGCAAAGATTTTGATAAATGGCGAAGACGCGTGCGCGGGGGGATCAACGCCCCGAAGGAAGTCCCCTTGGGGGACAAGGGGGGATGCATCCCCCCTTGTTCGTGGGATATGGGCTTTTCCCCCGCCGAAGGCACTTTGCTTGGTTCCGGCTGGTCCGGTTTAGGGATAGACCAGCTGCACGTTTTCCGGGCGCAACCATTCGCGCAGCGACTGCATCAGCCCGTCGTCGGGGCGCACGCGCCAGTCCTCGCCCAGGCGCATTTCACAGCTTGCCGCGCCGTTGTCGTAGCAGACGCTCACCAGGCAGTTGCCCTTGCGGTAGGGAGAGAGTAATTCCCTGAGACGGGCAGCCGCGGCAACGCCTTCGCTGCTGGCCTCGCCGTTGATCGACAGGCGCAGGGCCTTGGCGAACTGGCCGCGCGCGGCTGCCAGATCGTAAACCTTGTCGGCGATGATGCGCGTGAAGCTGACGTCACCCTCCTCTCCCGCGGCAGCGCGCCGCACGGTCTTCACCTTGGCTTCGATCACCAGCAGCTTGTCCTCCTTGCACAGTTCCCGATACCGGTCGTAGGCCTCGCTGTAAATGGTGACCTCCTGCGTCGCGCTGCCGTCGCTCAGATTCAGAATGACCATGCGCCCGCTCTGCGTCCGCTGGACGCGCACCGATTCGACGACGCCGGCGATAAGCTGGTTTTTTTGCTGGTAGTCGCCGTTTGCGCCGGGCTGCAGATGCGCGAGCGAACTGCGCACGAAGCGCTGCACCTCTGCGCGGTAGGCGCTGTAGGGGTGGCCGGAGAGATAAAAGCCCAGACTCGCCTTTTCCTCCTTCAGCACGCGCCCTTCGTCCCAGCGTTCGACACGATTCAGCGCCGGGCGCTCGGCTCCGACGCTATCGGCGTCGCCGAACAGGCTGACCTGCTGCGCGTTGCGCTCGCGCTGCTCGGCCGCCTCGAGTGCGATGCCGACCGAGGCGAACAGACAGGCGCGATCCGGATCGAGACAATCGAACGCCCCCGCGCGCACCAGCGCTTCGACCACGCGGCGGTTGACCACGCGCTTGTCGATGCGCTCGCAAAAATCGAACAGGTCGCGAAATGGCCCGCCCTCGTCGCGCGCGCGCACAATGGCGCCGATCGCCGTCTCGCCTGTGCCCTTTATCGCGCCCAGGCCATAGCGGATGCTGCGCTCGTCCACCGGCGCGAAGCGGTAGCCGCCAGCGTTGATATCCGGCGGCAGTATCTTCAAGCCGTTCGCCAGGGCATCGACGTAAATCGCGTGCGCCTTGTCCGTATCGTCCATCACCGCCGACAAGTTGGCCGCCATGAATTCGGACGGGAAGTGCGCTTTCAGATAAGCGGTCTGGCACGCGACCAGAGCATAGGCCGCGGCGTGCGACTTGTTGAAGCCGTAGCCGGCGAATTTCTCCATCAGGTCGAACAACTCGCTCGCCTTTCTCTTGTCTACACCGTTCGTCCCGGCGCCGGCGACGAAGATATCGCGCTGCTGCGCCATCTCGTCGACGTTCTTCTTGCCCATCGCTCGGCGCAGCAAATCGGCGCTGCCCAGGCTGTAGCCGCCGATCACCTGTGCGATCTGCATCACCTGCTCCTGGTAGACCATGATGCCGTAGGTCGAACCGAGGATCGGTTGCAGGCGCGGATCCAGGTATTCGACGCGCTGCCTGCCGTGCTTGCGCTCGATGAAATCCGGAATCAGGTCCATCGGGCCCGGACGGTACAGGGCCACCAGCGCGATGATGTCCTCGAAGCGGTCGGGCCGCGCCTGCTTCAGCAGGTCGCGCATGCCGCGCGATTCGAACTGGAACACGGCGGTGGTGTTGGCACCTGCAAAGGTCTTGTAGATTGCGGGGTCGTCGAGCGGGATCGTTTCCAGCGAAAACTCGGGCTGCGGCTCGCCGTAGCGGCGCGCGCGGATGTAGCGCATCGTCCAGTCGAGTATGGTCAGCGTGGTCAGGCAGAGAAAGTCGAACTTCACCAGTCCGACGGCCTCGACATCCTTCATGTCGAACTGCGACACCACGCTCTCCGCGCCTTGCGCCGTGTACAGCGGGCAGAAGTCGGTGAGCTTGCCCGGCGCGATCAGCACGCCGCCCGCATGCATGCCGACGTTGCGCGTCAGTCCCTCGAGCTGGCCGGCGAGCGCGAGCAGTTCGCGCGTTTCCTCGTCGTTTTGCTCGCGCTCGGCCAGCCGCGGTTCCATGTCCCGCGCCATGGCGAGCGTGATCAGCTTGCCCGGCGCGAACGGGATCATCTTGGCCAGCTCGTCGGTGCGGCCGTAGTTCCATTCCATCACCCGGCCGACATCGCGCACCACCGCCTTCGCCGCCATGGTGCCGAAGGTTGCGATCTGCGACACGGACTGGGGGCCGTATTTGTTCTTTACATACTCGATGACCCGGTCGCGACCGTCCTGGCAAAAGTCGATGTCGAAGTCGGGCATGGACACCCGCTCCGGATTGAGGAAGCGCTCGAACAGCAGGTCGTAGCGCAGCGGGTCGAGGTCGGTGATGCCGAGCGAATAGGCGACCAGCGAGCCCGCGCCCGAGCCGCGCCCGGGACCCACCGGTACCGCGTTCGCCTTGGCCCAGTTGATGAAGTCGGCGACGATCAGAAAATAGCCGGAGAAGCCCATCTGCGTGATGGTCTTGATCTCGAATTCCAGGCGCGCGCGGTACTCGGGCTCGCGCCTGGCGCACTCCTGCCCGTCGGGAAACAGCTTCACCAGGCGCAATGCGAGACCCTGTGCGGCCTGCTGTGCGAGATAGTCGTCCAGGCTTACGCCGGCCGGTGTCGGAAACAAGGGCAGCTTGCTCTTGCCCAGCTCCAGCGTGAGGTTGCAACGGCGCGCGATTTCGACGCTGTTGGCGAGCGCCTCGGGTATATCTGCGAACAGCTCCGCCATTTCCGCCTGCGTCTTGAAGTAGCTCTCGGGCGTGAACACGCGCGGCCGGCGCTGGTCGGCGAGCACATAGCCCTCGGCGATACACACGCGCGCCTCGTGCGCGAGAAATTCCTCGGGCTTGAGGAATTGCACCGGGTGCGTCGCGACCACCGGCAATTGCAGCCGGCCGGCGAGCACCAGCGCCCGCTGGATATAGGCCTCGGTCGATGCGGCGCCGGCGCGCTGCAGCTCGATATAGAAGCGCCGCGGAAACAGCTGCGCCCATTCGCGCGCCAGGCGCTCCGCCTGCGCCGCGTTGTCCTGCGCCAGCGCGGCGCCGATATCCCCGGCCTGGGCGCCGGAGAGCGCAAGCAGACCGTCGACCGCTGCGGCGGCGAGCCATTCCTTCCTGAGCTCGGCGCGGCCGCGCGCCTGGTTTTCCAGCCAGGCACGGGTGACGAGCTCGGATAGTTGCAGGAATCCTTTGTGGTTGCGGCACAGCAGCAGCAGTCGCGACGGTTTGTCGCGCTCGGCTTCGTTGCTGATCCAGACGTCGCAGCCGATGACGGGCTTCACGCCGGCCGCGCGCGCAGCCTTGTAGAACTTCACCATGCCGAACAGATTGGCAAGGTCGGTGATCGCAAGCGCCGGCATGGCGTCCGCCGCGGCGCGCGCCACCGCATCGTCGATGCGCACGATGCCGTCAGTGACGGTAAATTCGCTGTGCAGGCGTAAGTGGACGAAGGCGGGAGCAGGATTCATAGGGTGCGCGTACGGCGGTCGCCGAAATTTTACCACCCGCGCATCACGCCGCCCGGCCCCCGAAACAAATGGGCGCCATGCCGCCGCGTCTGGTTCGCATTGCTCCCTTGTATAATTGCAGCCGCGCGGCGCGAAACCGCCGTAGGCGATCCGCTCCCGGCATGGGTATGCGCCGGCGCGTACCCGGCCGGCCTGCGGCGCCCAGGCCCCAAGGGTCTATGGCATAAAACGGAGTAGCAATGAGATGGGCAAGAAGAGCCCTGCCAGTTCCGCACAGCCGCGCCTGACGTTTGCCAAAGACGAAGCGCGCCTGGCCTGGCTGAGTTTGTTGCTGGAGATGTATCACACGACCGATCAAGGCGTGGCGCAAGGCATTCGCCAGGGCGAGCGCCACGGGCGGACTTTGGCCTGCGCGCGCGGTTGCGCCGCCTGCTGTCGCAGCCATGGCGATATCCCGGTCTATCCGCTGGAGCTGGCGGGCATCGCCTGGTTCGCTACAGAACAACTCAGCGGCGATCTGCGTGAAACGGTGCGCCAACAATTGGCGCGGCACAAGGCCCTCCCCTCGTGCCCGTTCCTGGTGAACGAGGCCTGCACAATTCATCCGCTGCGCCCCATGGCCTGCCGCCATTTCAATGTATTCGATCGTGCATGCGCGGAAGGAGAAGACGCTTTTCATACGCGCCGCGACGATGTATTGACGCCCGTGGCGTTCTATAAGAACAAGGCGCTCGCAATGATGCTGCGCCACCACCAGGTGCCGGGCGAAACCGAGCGCAAGGCGCGCGTGGAGGATGGCAGCGTACATGCTCTTGCACAGAGCTTGCGCGAGCTGCGCTGGGAGAACCTGGCGTTGCGCATGGCGCGGTAGCGGCATATGCCGTGCAAACCGGGCTGCTCCCGCCAAGGCAGCCGGGAGGCATCCGAGCCGGGGCCCGGACTGCGTTTATCGCGCTTTAGATAACTACGGTTCTGGCCTGACCCGTCGCCTGCGCCTCGATGCGGCCGATGCGATAGACGCCCTCGCCGGCCGCGGCGAGCATGCGCATGGCCTCGGCGGCATCCTTTTCGGCCACGATCAGCGTCATGCCTATGCCGCAGTTGAACACTCGGTGCATTTCGGCCTCGGCGACGCCGCCGTGTTTCTGCAGCCAGTCGAACAGCGGCGGCATCGGCCAGGACGATTTCTGCAGCACTGCGCTCACGCCCTCGGGCAGAGCGCGCGGAATGTTCTCTACCAAACCGCCGCCGGTGATATGCGCCAGACCCTTGACTTTGATTTTGCGCATCAACTCGAGCAGCGGCTTGACGTAAATACGCGTGGGCTCGAGCAGCGCGTCGGCGAGCGGCCGGCCGTGGAAGTCCGCCTGCAGGTCCGGTTGCACGCGTTCGATGATGGCGCGGATCAGCGAATAACCATTGGAGTGCGCGCCGCTGGATGCCAGGCCCAGCACCGCGTCGCCGACGGCGATGTCCCTGCCGTCGATAATCGCGCTTTTCTCCACCACGCCGACGGCGAAACCGGCAAGGTCATACTCCCCGGCCGGGTACATGCCAGGCATTTCCGCCGTCTCGCCTCCGATGAGTGCGCAGCCGGCCAGCTCGCAGCCGCGCGCGACGCCCTTGATCACGTCGGTGGCGCTGGCAAGCTCCAGTTTGCCGCAGGCGAAGTAGTCGAGGAAGAACAGCGGCTCGGCGCCCTGCACCAGCACATCGTTGACGCTCATCGCGACCAGGTCGATGCCCACGGTGTCGTGGCGGTTCAGCTGGAACGCGAGTTTAAGCTTGGTGCCGACGCCATCGGTGCCAGCCACCAGCACCGGCTCGCGGTATTTCTTCGAGATTTCGACCAGCGCGCCGAAGCCGCCGATGCCCGTCAGCACCTCCGGGCGCAGTGTGCGCCTGGCGTAAGGCTTGATCGCCTCGACCAGGGCGTCGCCGGCGTCTATGTCTACGCCCGCGCCGCGGTAAGACAGGGATTCTTCTGGGGAGATGCTCAAGATTTGTATGTTTCGCTGGATACGGCTACAGTTTCGGGCTCCGCAGTGCGAAGTCTACTTGAAATGACGCCCAAAATCCCGGTCGAGCCGAACAATCTGTGGTGGTTTGTCCCCGCCGCGGTGCTTGTCGCGCTGCTGTATTTCCTGAGCCCGATCCTGGCGCCGTTCCTGTTCGCGGCCATCCTCGCCTATATCGCCAATCCCGCGGTGGGATGGCTGGCGCGCCGCCGGGTGCCGCGCGCGCTGGGGGCGCTGCTGACGATGCTGCTCCTCGCCGGGCTGCTGCTGATGCTGTTGCTGATCTTGCTGCCACTGTTCATCAAAGAAATGCGCCTGCTGTCGGACCGGCTGCCGGGGTTCCTCGCCCAGATCAACGATCATTTGCTGCCCTGGATCAAAACCAGGTTCGGCGTGCCACCGCAGTTCGACCCGGATGCGTTGAAGAACCTGATCCACGAAAACCTGCCGGGCGCAAACGGGCTGGGAATGAAACTGCTCGCCTCGGTAAAAATCGGCGGCCTTGCGGTGCTCGGATTCGTCGTCAACCTGCTGCTGGTGCCGGTGGTGCTGTTCTACCTGCTGCGCGACTGGAATACGCTGCTGGCGCAGATCGAAGGCTTCCTGCCGCGGCGCTGGCATCCGCAGCTAACCGGCATCGCCAAGGAGATCGACGCCGTGCTGGCCGAATTCCTGCGCGGGCAGATCGCGGTCATGGCGCTGATGAGCGTGTTCTACGTCCTCGGGCTGTGGCTGGCCGGGCTGGAATTCGCCCTGCCCATAGGCATCATCACCGGCATGCTGGTGTTCGTGCCCTATGTCGGCGTCCTCAGCGGTTTGGTGCTCGCGACCCTGGCTGCGCTGATGCAGTTTCCCAGCGTGAGCGGAGTCATTCCGGTATGGATCGTATTCGCCATCGGCCAGACGCTGGAAGGCACGCTGGTGACGCCGTTTCTGGTCGGCAGGCGCATCGGTCTGCATCCGGTGGCGGTGATTTTCGCACTGCTCGCCTTCGGCCAGGTCTTCGGTTTCTTCGGCGTATTGCTGGCCTTGCCCGCGAGCGCTGCTCTGCTGGTGGGTCTGCGCCATCTGGGCAGCCGTTATCGCGACAGCCGCCTATACAAAGAATGATGCGGCAACTGCTACTGCAGCTGGCGCCGCCGCCGGCGCCGACGCTGGACAACTTCGTCCCCGGGCGCAACAGCGCCGCGCTGCAGGCGCTGCGCGATGTCGCCAGCGGCACGACTGCCGAGCGCTTCATCTACCTCTGGGGCGAGCCGGGAAGCGGCCGTACCCACCTGCTGCGCGGTCTGGCGCGGGCGGCGCACGCACGCAATGCGCGCTATCTCCGCGGCACGGCCGACATCGGCACCGGCGACCTCGGGCTGATCGCCGTGGACGACGTGCAAACCCTGGCCGCGGACGATCAAATCAGCCTGTTCGACCTGTATAACCGCATGCGCGCGGCCACCGGTGTGCTGGTTGCGAGCGGCGACGCCGCGCCGGCGCAGCTCGCGCTGCGCGCCGACCTGCGCAGCCGGCTCGCCTGGGGTCTCGCCTTCCAGCTGCACCCCCTGTCGGATGCGGAAAAAGGCGCCGCGCTGCGCGAGCATGCGCGCGAGCGTGCGCTCGATCTGCCCGAGGAAGTAATCGCCTACCTGCTGCGGCATGCGCGGCGCGACATGGCCAGCCTGATCGGCATTCTCGATGCGCTCGACCGCTACTCGCTCGAATACAAGCGCCCGGTCACCCTGCCGCTGCTGCGTGATGCGCTGGAATCGATGAAAGACGGATACGCCTGAGCGCCGCACGGATCAACGACCGTAAAGGAGTTGCATTGAAGCTGGTTCTATTCGATCTCGACAATACCCTGCTCGACGGCGACAGCGATTACGAATGGGCGCAATTCCTGATCGAGCAGGGCGTGCTCGAGCGCGCCAGCTACGAGCACCGCAATGAGGAATTTTTCGAGCAGTACAAGGCTGGCCGGCTCGACATCTACGCCTTTCTCGACTTCCAGCTGGCGCCGCTGGCGCGCTACCCGCGCGCCCAGCTCGACGCTTGGCACCGGCAGTTCATGACGCAGAAGATCCTGCCGAAAATCTCCGCAGCCGCGCGCCGGCTGGTCGGCCGCAGCGTGCTGGACGCGCAGTTGTGCGCCATCGTCACTGCCACCAATTCGTTTGTCACCGCGCCGATCGCGCGCGAGTTCGGCGTGCCGCATCTGGTGGCCACCGAGCCGGAGCAGATAGACGGCAGATTTACCGGAAAGGTGAGCGGCACGCCGTGCTTTCGCGAGGGCAAGGTCACCCGCGTGGACGAATGGCTGACTGCGCAGGGCAGGCGCTGGGGTGATTTTGCGGAAACCTGGTTTTACAGCGACTCCCACAACGATCTGCCGCTGCTGCAGCGGGTCACGCATCCGGTTGCCGTCCGCCCCGATCACCCGCTCAAACAGCTGGCGTTGGAGCGCGGCTGGGAGATCATCGCGCTCGCCTAGGCGGGCGCAAGCGCCCGGTCCGGCAGCACCCTACTGCCCGATACCGAATTTGAGGTATCATGCCGCCCACAGTGGCCTTGCGCCCGATCCGCTTACCTCGGTGCGATGTCCAGGCCTTTATCCATGCAAGCTCGAACCGGCCCGCAGGCCCCGCTCTAGCCCGTCCAACTTCGTACCTTGATCAAAAAATTCATCCGCCGCATGTTCAACATGGGCGCCGAAGCCCAGCCGAGGATTTACACGCGCGACAAGCACGGCATCGCGCGTAGTTCCATCAGCCACGGCGCGCTCAAGGTGTGCGAGATTCTGCGCGCGCACGATTACGCCGCCTACATCGTCGGCGGAGCGGTGCGCGACCTGCTGCTCGGCGTCGTTCCCAAGGACTACGACGTCGCCACCGATGCGCATCCGGAAGCGGTGCACCGACTGTTCCGGCGCTCGCATCTGATCGGCCGGCGCTTCAAGCTGGTGCACGTGCTGTTCGGCCAGGAGACGGTGGAGGTATCCACCTTCCGCGCCGGCGAAGGCGGAGAAGCCGATGAGCACGGCCGGCTGCTGCGCGACAACGTCTACGGCACGCGCGTGCAGGACGCGGCGCGGCGCGATTTCACCGCCAACGCCCTGTATTACGACCCGCACGACGAAACCGTGCTCGACTACCATGGCGGCTTTGCCGACGTACGCAAGAAGACCATGCGCATCATCGGCGATCCGGTTCTGCGCTTTCGCGAGGATCCGGTGCGCATGCTGCGCGCGGTGCGCTTCGCCGCCAAGCTCGGCTTCAGCATAGACCCGAAAACGCGGGCGCCGATCCGCCAACTGGCCGACCTGCTCGAAAACGTACCCGCGGCGCGCCTGTTCGAGGAAATGCTGAAGCTGCTGCTCTCGGGCCATTCGGCCGCCTGCCTGGCGCAGCTGCGCAAGGAAGGCCTGCACCACGGGCTGCTGCCGCTGCTGGACGTGATCGTGGAACAACCGCAGGGCGAGCGTTTCCTGCGCCTCGCGCTGGACCAGACCGATACGCGCATCCGCGCGGGAAAGTCGGTTTCGCCCGCGTTCCTGTTCGCGGCGCTGCTATGGCACGAGGCACTCGCGGCATGGAAAATCAACCAGAGCAAAGATCTGCGCAGCATCCCGGCGCTGTACCTGGCCATGGACCAGGTGCTGGACGCCCAGACCGACAAGCTGTCGATTCCGCGACGGCTCACGACGACCATGAAGGAAATCTGGGCGCTGCAGCCACGCCTGGAGCAACGCTCGGGCAAGCGCGCCCTGGTGCTCCTCAACCACCCGCGCTTTCGCGCCGGCTACGATTTCATGCTGCTGCGCGCCGAAAGCGGCGAGGTGCCGATGGAACTGGCCAACTGGTGGACCCGCTTCCAGGACGCGGAACTGGAAGAACGCAATGCCATGCTGATCCCGGATGCCGCGCCGAAAAAGCGCCCACGCCGCCGGCGCAAAAGCCGGTCCGCGGACACGGCGGCGCCCGCTCCGGACGGCACGCAGAACTGAGCGAACGCGGAGGCTTTGCTTGCGATGCTTTGCTTTTTCCAAAGAGTCCGGCGCCAGTCAGTTGACCGCCATGCATAGCGCATTCATCGCCCTGGGCAGCAATCTCGACGACCCCGAGGCCAAGGTGCGCCAGGGCTTCGCAGCGCTTGCGCAGCTGCCGAACGCGCGGCTCGTCGCCGCATCATCGCTCTACCGCAGCGCTCCCCTTGGACGCACCGACCAGCCCGATTTCATCAACGCCGTGGCGCAATTGTCCACCACGCTCGCGCCGCAGGCCTTGCTCGACGCCCTGCTTGCGCTCGAACAACGCTTCGGGCGCGAGCGTTCTTTCCGCAACGCGCCGCGCACGCTGGACCTGGATTTGCTGCTCTACGACGCGCAATGCATCGCCGAGACCGGGCTCTGCGTACCGCATCCGCGCATGCACCAGCGCGCTTTCGTGCTCGCGCCGCTGGTCGAAATCGCCCCCGCCTGCATCATCCCGGGCGTCGGCGCCGCCACGGACTGCCTGGCCCGCTGCGCCGATCAAGCCATCGAGCGGCTTGCCGCGCAATGACACAGAATCCCTGCGCCCGCTGCTTCGCTGCGGTTAAACTCGGCCCATGAATCGCGCGGCAGTCGGCCTGGATAAGTACCGCCACATCGTCGTGGAAGGTCCCATAGGCGTGGGCAAGACCAGCCTCGCCCGTCGCCTCGCCGAGCACCTCAACGCCGGTCTGCTGCTGGAGCAGCCGGAGCAGAATCCCTTTATCGCGCGCTTCTACCAGGACATGGAGCGCTACGCGCTGCCGACGCAGTTGTTCTTCCTGTTCCAGCGCCTCAACCAGTTGCGCGAACTCGCCCAGATCGACATGTTCAGCCAGGTGACCGTGACCGATTTCCTGCTCGACAAGGATCCGCTGTTCGCGCGCCTCACGCTCGGCAACGACGAGTTGCTCCTGTACCAGCAGATCTACGCCGCCCTCTCGCCGCAGGCGCCGCGGCCGGACCTAGTGATCTACCTGCAGGCGCAGGCGGAAACGCTGGTGGAGCGTGTCAGGCGCCGCGGCGCGGAGTTCGAGCGGCCCATCACGGAGGCCTACCTCGCCCTGGTCGCGGACAGCTACAACCGTTTTTTCTACCACCATAGCGGCACACCGGTGCTGATCGTCAACTCCGAGCGCCTCAATTTCGTCGACCGGCCCGCCGATTTCGGCTTGCTGCTCGAGCGCATCGCAGGCATGCGCGGGCAGCGCGAATTTTTCAATTTGGGCGAATAACATGGACATAGTCAGATCCGTCACGGCGTTGCGCGAGCGGCTGCAGCGCGAACCCAACAACGTCTTCGTGCCCACCATGGGCAACCTGCACGAAGGCCATATCGACCTGATGCGCATCGCCAAACCCAAGGCCGCGTGTACGGTGGTGAGCATTTTCGTCAACCGCCTGCAATTCGGGCCGAAGGAGGATTTCGAGCGCTATCCGCGCACCTTTCAGAGCGACTGCGACAAACTCAGGAGCGCTGGCGTCGACGTGGTGTTTGCGCCCGACGAAAAGGAAATCTACCCCGAGCCGCAGACTTTCGCGGTCGAACCCTCCGATCTGCAGCACATCCTCGACGGCGCCTTCCGCCCGGGGCACTTTCGCGGCGTCGCAACGGTGGTGCTGAAGCTGTTCAACATGGTCATGCCGCACGCGGCGATCTTCGGCAAGAAGGACTATCAGCAGTACTTGGTGCTGCGCGACATGGTGCGCCAGTTCGCGCTGCCGGTGGAAATCATCCCGGCCGAAACAGTGCGCGCCGCCGACGGCCTGGCACTGTCATCGCGCAACGGCTATCTGAGCGCGGCCGAACGCGCCGAGGCGCCGCGCCTGTACGCGCTGCTGCAGGATGCGCGCGAAAAAATCGCCAAAGGCGAGCGCAATTTCCAGCGCATCGAACTCGAAGCCATGTCGCTGCTGGCGCAAAACGGCTGGGCGCCGCAGTATGTCGCCGTGCGCCAACGGGCCGACCTGCAGGCGCCAGCGCCCGAGGCCCGCGAACTGGTGGTGCTCGCCGCCGCCTACCTTGGCAAGACGCGGCTCATCGACAATATTGAACTGGCCCTGTAGCAAGGTCTCCAACAATCGGTTTCCGCAACCTATTTCTGCGAGGATACGTACATGAAGCATGGGATCATTCGCGCAGCCGCGCTTGCCTGCGCCAGCCTGCTGCTGAGCGCGTGCAGCAGCATCAGCCTGTGGCCGTTCGGCGGCAACCCGGAGCCGGATGCGACGCGCCCGCCGGCCAACGCGACCGCGTATGCCTGCGATGGCAGCAAGCACTTTTTCGTGCGCTACTTGGACAAGGGCGCCGCCGCCTGGGTGATCCTGCCGGACCGCCAATTCCGCCTGAACAAGCTAAGCGCGGACAACGGCAGCCGCTACGGCAACGGCCGCGATACGCTGGAGCTAAGCGGCAAAGTGGCGACACTGTCGGAGGATGGCAGCGTGACCTACGCCAACTGCAAGGCATCCGGCGGCTGAGCCGCCGATGCCGAGCGCAGCAGGCTCGCCGGCTAGGCCCGGCGCAGACTGAACTCCGGAAAAGACCGCGCAAGAGCATCCGGGTCCGCCGTTGCGGCGTCCCCCGCCGGCCGATAGGCAAGGCCGCCGCTCGCGCGGAATTCCTGCAGCACGAAGCGGCGCACGCCCAATTCCTGCAGGCTGCGCGCTAGGCGGCCGAGTTCCGCCGGCGACAGGAACCCGGCATGCCAGGTGGTGCGAAACTCGCAGTCGACACCGCTCGCGAGCAATGCCCGCGCGCTCTCCAGCGCCGCCGCACCGCTCGCGCGCGCGCCGGTGATGCGCTCGTAGGCCGAGTCGAACGGCGCCTTGGCGTCGAAACCGACCCAGTCGGCCAGGGGCAGAACCTCGCTGAAGCGGCGCGGATAGATGCCGGCGCTGTGCAGGCCGATGCGATAGCCCAGCGCTTTCGCGGCGCGCATCGCCGCCGCCCGCCCCGGCTGCGCGGTCGGGTCGCCGCCGCTGAACACCACCGCATCGAGCAGCCCGCGGCGGCGGCGCAGGAATTCCAGCACCTCGCTCCAGGCGATGCCGGCCGCCGCCGCGCCCGGCCGCAGATGCGGATTGTGGCAATAGCAGCAGCCCCAGGGACAGCCCTGGCAATACACCACCGCGGCCAGCTCGCCGGGATAGTCGGTCGCCGAAAGCGGCGTCAGCCCGCCGACGCGCAGCGGTGCCGCCGCTTCTTCAGCGCAGGTCGGCGCGGCACTCGGTGAAGAATTTGCGTTCGTGATGTTCGCCTTTCTTGCCGGTGTTGAAGGATGCGACCGGCCGGTGGTAGCCCATCACGCGCGTCCATACTTCGCAGCGCTGGCGCTCGTCGTCGCGCAGCTCGATTCGGGTGAAGGCTTGGGCTTCTGTTACCGCATTCATGGCATTTCCTCCTTTGAGTTCCTTACAACATGAGGGGATATCCCCTCATGCTCCCCTAAATCGGGGGCCATTTCGGTAATTCTGAAAAGGCCTCTTGCTTGTTCCGTGTTACGCCGCCTCGGCCTGGCGTCGCTTTTTTACCAACAAATCCTCGTCGCAGCGCGGACAGAATTCATGCTCGCCCGCGAGGTAGCCGTGCTTGGGGCAGATCGAAAACGTCGGCGTCACGGTGATGTAAGGCAGGCCGAAGCGCTCGAGCGAGCGGCGCACCAGCTTCTTGCACGCCTCGGCCGAGGTGACGCGCTCGCTCATGTACAGGTGCAGCACCGTGCCGCCGGTGTATTTGCGCTGCAGCTCGTCCTGCCGCTCCAGCGCCTCGAACGGATCGTCGGTGAAGCCCACCGGCAGCTGCGACGAATTGGTGTAGAACGGCATCTCCGCCGTGCCCGCCTGCAGGATGCCGGGAAAGCGCTTCCTGTCCTCGCGCGCGAAGCGGTAGGTCGTGCCCTCGGCCGGCGTCGCCTCGAGGTTGTACATATGGCCGGTCTGTTCCTGGAACGCGACGATGCGCGCGCGGATGTGGTCGAGCAGCCGGCAGGCGAAGCCATGGCCCCAGGCGCTGGTGATGTCGTGCTCGTCGACGGTGAAGTTGCGGATCAATTCGTTGATGCCGTTCACGCCGATGGTGGAGAAGTGGTTGCGCAGCGTGCCGAGGTAGCGTTTGGTATACGGAAACAGGCCCGCGTCCATGTAGCGCTGGATCACTTTGCGCTTGAGTTCCAGGCAGCTCTTGGCGATGTCCATCAATTCATCGACGCGCGCGAGCAGCGCCGCTTCGTCGCCGCGGTACAGATGCCCGAGCCGCGCGCAGTTCAGGGTCACCACGCCCACCGAGCCGGTCTGCTCGGCCGAACCGAACAGACCGTTGCCGCGCTTCAACAGCTCGCGCAGATCGAGCTGCAGCCGGCAGCACATGGAGCGGATCATGTTGGGCTTGAGCTCGGAGTTGAGGAAGTTCTGAAAATACGGCAGCCCGTATTTGGCGGTCATCGCGAACAGCAGCGTCGCGTTTTCCGAATCCCAGTCGAATTCCGGCGTCACGTTGTAGGTGGGAATGGGGAAGGTGAACACCCGGCCCAGATGGTCCCCTGTGGTCATGACCTCGATGTAGGCCCGGTTGATCATGTCCATCTCGCGTTGCAATTCACCGTAGGCGAAGGGCATCTCCTTGCCGCCGATCACCGGCACCTGTTCGCGCAGATCTTCCGGGCACACCCAGTCGAAGGTGAGATTGGTAAACGGCGTCTGCGTACCCCAGCGCGAGGGCACATTGAGGTTGTAGATCAGCTCCTGGATGCACTGCTTCACCGCGGCGTAAGACATGCCGTCCTGGCGGATGTAGGGCGCCATATAGGTGTCGAAGGAGGAAAACGCCTGCGCGCCGGCCCACTCGTTTTGCAGCGTGCCGAGGAAATTGACGATCTGACCGACCGCGCTCGACATGTGCTTCGGCGCCGCCGCCTCGACCTTGCCCGGAACGCCGTTGAGGCCCTCGTGCAGCAAGGTGCGCAGCGACCAGCCGGCGCAATAGCCGGCGAGCATGTCCAGGTCGTGGATGTGGAGGTCGCCCTCGCGGTGGGCGCGCCCGGCCTCGGGCGCGTAGACGTGGTTGAGCCAGTAGTTGGCCACCACCTTGCCGGATACGTTCAGGATCAGGCCGCCGAGGGAATAGCCCTGGTTGGCGTTGGCG
>DATKUQ010000667.1:0-6689 GCA_035530495.1 Burkholderiales bacterium | reverse complement strand
TCAAGGTGCGTCTGCCGCAGGTGCTGGATTGGCTGGCGAAGCATCAGCCGGATGCGCTGTGCCTGCAGGAGCTCAAACTCGAGGACGCCAGCTTTCCCCAAGCCGAGCTTCAGGCCGCGGGATATTCGGCTGCGTTTTCCGGACAGAAGACCTATAACGGCGTCGCCATACTCAGCCGGGCGCAAGCCGCAAATGTCCTGTGCGGCATAGCAGGATTCGACGACCCGCAGCGCAGGGTCATCAGCGCGAACGTCGGCGGCCTGCGGCTGGTCTGCGCCTATGTGCCCAACGGACAGAGCGTGGATTCGGACAAGTACCGCTACAAGCTCGACTGGCTCGCGGCGTTCCGCACCTGGCTGAAAGGGGAACTCGCCAGCAACCCCCGGCTTGCGGTGCTGGGCGATTACAACATTGCGCCGGAAGACCGCGACGTGTACGACCCGAAGGCCTGGGAAGGGCATGTTCTGGTCAGTGCGCCGGAACGGGAAGCCTTTCGCCGCCTGATCGAACTCGGGTTCAAGGATAGCTTCCGCTTGTTCGAACAGCCGGAGAAATCCTACACCTGGTGGGATTACCGCATGAACGGATTCAAGCGCAACCTCGGCTTGCGTATCGACCACATACTGCTCAGTCCAGGCCTCGCGACGAACTGCACCGCCTGCTCGGTCGACCTCGAGCCGCGCCGCAACGAGCGCCCGTCCGACCACGCGCCGGTGGTCGCTGAAATCGCGATCTGAGACGAAATGAAACGCCGCTCATTCCCGGCGCCCCGCATCGTCGGAATTTCCTAGTCGATCAGCTCGTACGCCGGCAGCGTGAGAAATTCGACGTAGTTGTCGTCGGTGGTGATTCTCGCGAACAGCTCCGCCGCTTGTTCGTACTTGCCCGCCTTCCAGGCCGCGTCGCCTAGATAAGTTTTCACCTTGGGCAGTTCCTCGGCGAGCAGGTTGCGGAACAGCTCCTTGGTCACTTTGCGGCCATCGTCGAGCACGCCCTTGGGCGAGCGGATCCATTGCCAGATCTGCGAACGCGAAATTTCCGCGGTGGCTGCGTCCTCCATCAGATTGAACACCGGCACGCAGCCGTTGCCCGCGAGCCAGGCGCCGAGATACTGGATGCCGACCGAGATGTTGTAGCGCAGGCCGGTCTCCGTGATCGGCGTTTCCGGCTCGAAATCGAGCAACTCTTTCGCCGTGATGTTCACCTCCGGGCGCTGCCGGTCGTACTGGTTGGCTCCGGGCATGTATTGGTCGAACACGCCCTTGGCGATCGGCACCAGGCCGGGATGGGCGACCCAGGTCCCGTCGCAACCGTCGGTCACCTCGCGCAGCTTGTCGTCGCGCACTTTCGCCATCGCCGCTTCGTTCGCCGCCGGGTCGTTCTTGATCGGAATTTGCGCCGCCATGCCGCCCATCGCGGGAGCATGCCGGCGATGGCAGGTCTTCACCAGCAGCAGCGCATAGGCGCGCATGAAACGCGCGGTCATCTTGACGTGGACCCGGTCGGCGAGGCAGAAGTCCTTGTGCGAACGGAATTTCTTGATGCAGGAAAACATATAGTCCCAGCGGCCGATGTTCAGGCCGGCGGAATGGTCGCGCAGCTCCCACAGGATCTCGTCCATTTCGAATGCGCCAAGTATCGTTTCGATCAATACGGTTCCCTTGATCGAACCCTGCGGCACGTCGAGCTCGTATTGCGCCATCACGAACACCTCGTTCCACAGCCGTGCCTCGAGGTGCGATTCCAGCTTGGGCAGGTAGAAATACGGGCCGGTACCGCGCTTGAGCAATTCTTTGGCGTTGTGGAAAAAGTAAAGGCCGAAATCGAATATGCTGCCCGAAACCGGCTTGCCATCGACGAGCATGTGCTTCTCGTTCAGATGCCAGCCGCGCGGCCGCGCCATCAGTACCGCGGTCTTTTCCTTGAGCTGGTACTGCTTGCCTCCCTGCTCGAGGGAAATGCTGCGTCTCACCGCGTCGCGCAGATTGATCTGGCCGTCGATCGCGTTGTGCCAAGTCGGGGTTTGCGCGTCCTCGAAGTCGGCCATGAACACGGATGCGCCGCAGTTGAGCGCGTTGATCACCATCTTGCGGTCGGTGGGGCCGGTGATTTCGACCCTCCGGTCGAGCATGTCGGCCGGCTGCGGCGCTACCGTCCAATCGGAACTGCGGACGTTCGCGGTTTCCGGCAGGAAATCCGGCATCTTGCCCGCGTCGAACTGCTTCTGCCGCTCCACGCGTGCCGCTAACAGCTCCTGCCGGCGCGGCTCGAACTTGCGGCACAGCTTGGCCACGAAAGCGACCGCCTCAGGGGTAAGGATCTGCGCAAATTCCGGGGTGATGGGGCCGTGGATTTCCACGCCGCCGGGGAATGTCTCGCTCATAGCTGGAACTCCAGATTGCGGTTTGCGGGAAAAAGTCGGGTATTCTATTGGCCCGCAGCGCATTCCGCAATACGCAATACGGATTGTGCGCGTGCCGCGAAACCCATGAAGCCTGAAAAAATCGGCGTCGCGACCGGCGTCTGGCGCCGGCGTGTCAGGCCGCCTCGTCCTGACTGCCCTTGGCTTCCAGTCCCAGTTCGGCGATCTTGCGCGTGATCGTATTGCGCCCCATGCCGAGCAGCTGCGCCGCGTCGTTGCGTCGTCCCCCGGTACGCAATAGCGCCTTGCCGATCAGGGCCTTTTCGAAGGCCTGCGCAAACTTGTCCAACACGGCGGTCTCGCCGAGCGCGAAGGCGCGTTCGACCTCGCGCTCCAGCGCGCCGACCCAATCGGATTCCTGGACCTTGGCGCCCCCCAGCTTCAGCTCCGCCGGCAAATCGGCCACTTCTATGGTCTGCGTTGGCGCCATCACCGTCAGCCAATGGCACAGGTTTTCCAGCTGCCGCACATTACCGGGAAAATCCTGCGCAGCCAGGTAATCCATCGCTACCGGCGACAGGCGCTTCGCCTCCGCGCCCAGTTCGCGCGCGCTCTTGGCCAGAAAATGCCTGGCGAGCAAGGCTATATCCTCGCGCCGCTCGCGCAGGCTGGGCAGCCGCAGCCGGATTACGTTGAGGCGATGGAACAGGTCTTCACGAAACAGACCCTGGCGCACGCGCGCCTCCAGGTCCTGGTGCGTGGCCGCGATCACCCTCACATTGGCCTTAATCGGCTGGTGACCACCGACGCGGTAGAACTGGCCATCGGAGAGCACGCGCAGCAAGCGCGTCTGCAGTTCCGCCGGCATGTCGCCGATTTCATCGAGGAACAGCGTGCCGCCTTCGGCCTGCTCGAAGCGCCCGCGGCGCATCGCCTGGGCCCCGGTAAAGGCACCGCGCTCGTGACCGAACAACTCCGATTCGAGCAGATCCTTCGGCATCGCCGCTGTGTTGATGGCCACGAATGGTTTCGCCGCACGGCTCGAGTGGCGATGCAACGCCAACGCCACCAACTCCTTACCGGTGCCCGACTCTCCGGTAATCAGCACGGTGGCGTTGGATTGCGACAGTCTGCCGATGGCGCGAAATATCTCCTGCATCGATGGCGCTTGGCCGAGGATTTCGGGTGAAGGCTCGCTCGCCACCTCGCCCTCGACCTCGCGCACGCTCTCGCCTATGGCGCGACGGATCAGCGCCACTGCCTGATCCACGTCGAAAGGCTTGGGCAGATACTCGAACGCGCCGCCTTGGAATGCAGCCACCGCGGATTCGAGGTCCGAGTATGCCGTCATGATGATAATCGGCAGCCCGGGATGGCGCCGCTTGACGTTCTGCAGAAGTTCCAGACCCGACGCGCCGGGCATGCGAATATCGGACACCAGCACCTGCGGCGCGCCCTGTTCCAGTGCGTCCAGCGCTTCCTGTGCACCGGGGAAAGTCTTGTAAGGTATGCCTTCGCGCGCAAGGGCTTTTTCGAATACCCAACGTATCGAGCGATCGTCGTCTACAATCCAGACTGGTTTCATAGTGTTTTGGTGATAGGCTAGGAAAAATGGCCAAACGTAGGGAAACTCCGCTGTCGCCCATCACCCATCGCCCATTTACTCCAGTGGCAACATGATCGTAAAGCAGGTACGTCTGCGACAGCGTCAGCCCCAGGCCGCTACCGCCGTCTCGGCCCGATACCAGGGGATAGAAAATCCGCTCGCGCAACTCCTCCGGAATTCCCGGGCCGTTGTCCACCACTTGCAATTCTAATGCCAGCTTGTAGCGTTGCTTGGCCAGAGTCACTTGGCGCGCGGCGCGCGTACGCAACTCAATCTCACCTTTGCCTTTCATGGCCTGCGCGGCGTTGCGCACAACATTGAGCACTGCCTGGATCAACTGTTCCTTATCGCCGTGCAGATCGGGCAGGCTGGCATCATAGTCGCGCTCGATACGGATACCGTCCGGGAATTCGGCCAACACCAGGGCCCTGACCCGTTCCAGCACTTCGTGAATGTTCAGCAGCGCGAACTGTGGCGCGCGGTGCGGCGTGAGCAAGCGATCGAGCAGCACTTGCAAGCGGTCGGCTTCCTTGATGATGACCTGGGTGTATTCGCGCAGCTCGGGGCGTTCGAGCTCGCGCTCCAGCAGTTGCGCCGACCCGCGCAAACCCCCCAGCGGATTTCTGATCTCGTGCGCGAGATTGCGGATGAGCTCGCGGTTTGCCTGTTGCTGATCCATCTGCCGCTGCTCGCGCGCGAGCTTGAGTTGCTGATCCATAGGGCGAAACTCGATCAGAAAGCGCGCGGCGCTGGTCTCCGTCGGCGTAATCAGGCAATTCAGATGCAGGCTCGCCTGTGTCGGGCGCGTGAGGGTCAGGTCGCGGCCGGTGTAGCTCCAGTTATGCCCCAACACTTCGTCGAGGCCGACGATGAGCTCCGCGGAATCGGTGAACAAATGCGCCAATGGCTGGCCAATCACGTTCTTCAGGCTGAACGCGAACAGGTCTTCCGCAGCAGGATTGGCATAGACGACGCGCAGATCATCGTCTACCAGAAGGACCGGGGTAGCGAGCAGATCGAGGCCGGAAAACGGGCTGTAAGCCATATGAGGTCAGTGCGCAACAGCGAATGCAAACCGAGCGCGGCGACACAATTGCCGTGCCGGCGCAAGACCCGCTTACCTGGTGTTGCCGAGTTCCTTGTTCAGAGCCTCGATGTTCTTCTGGTGCCGCTCGACCTCATCCTTGTAGGGCTGCAACCGGTCGAGCACTTTCTGGTAATTCCTCTCGTTGCCGTTGCGCACCGATTCCTGCTGCGTCAGGTCTTCCTTGGCCTTGGCCAGCGCTTTCTCCTCGCCGCTGAGCTCGTCTTGCAGAATTTTGCGCCTTTCAACGTCACGGCTTTTCTGGGTGGCGGCGTCGACCCTGGGAAAGCCTGCCGGCGAGCGATCCTCAGCGGCTGCGGGCGGGCGCGGATTGGATGGAACTACCGATATTTCCCGCATCACCAAGGTGCAGTTTTTGCCCCTGGTTTCTTCCTTCATGTTGGTGTAGGTGATGTGGCCGTTCGCGTCCCTGCATTTGAAAGTATCCCCTCGCGCCGGCAGCGAAAATGCGCCGCCTAACAAGGCGGCAAATCCTAGCCATCTGACGAGCTGAAGAATCATGATACCGAGACCATTGACATAGAAGTTTAAGTCTATGCCAATATCAGGCTGATTTCAAATCGCTTTTACTAAGCCCCGCATGGCGTCAACGCGGCCCTGCATCGGCGCCAGAGCCAGAGATAAGAAAGGCGGGAAGCAGCCCGCCTTCTTGCATCCGACCGCGTTCTCAGCTGCTGTAATACATATCGAACTCGAGCGGATGGGTGGTCATGCGGAATTTGGTCACCTCGTCCATCTTGAGTGCAATATAAGCATCAAGCATATCCTCGGAGAATACGCCGCCGCGGGTCAGGAACTCGTGGTCCTTCTGCAGATGCTCCAGCGCCATTTCCAGCGAAGAACACACATTCGGCACTTTCTTCGCCTGCGAGGCCGGCAAATCATACAAGTTCTTGTCGATGGGGTCGCCCGGGTGGATCTTGTTCTGCACGCCGTCCAGACCCGCCATCAACATCGCGCTGAAGGCGAAATAAGGATTGGCGGTCGGGTCGGGAAAGCGGACTTCGACGCGGCGCGCCTTGGGGTTAGTAACATTGGGAATGCGGCAGGCCGCCGAGCGATTGCGCGACGAATACGCGAGATTGATCGGCGCCTCGAAACCCGGTACCAGACGCTTGTACGAATTGGTGCCCGGATTGGTGATTGCGTTCAGGGCCCTAGCGTGCTTGATGATGCCGCCGATGTAGTACAGGGCAAAATCAGACAGGCCGGCGTACTTGTTGCCGGCGAACATGTTTTCGCCGTCCTTCCAGACCGATTGGTGCACATGCATGCCGGAACCGTTGTCGCCAACCACGGGCTTCGGCATGAACGTCGCAGTCTTACCGTAGGAATGCGCCACGTTCCAGACCGTATATTTGAGAATCTGCAGCCAGTCGGCACGCTTCACCAGCTTTTCGAATTTGGTCCCGATTTCGCACTGACCGGCCGCAGCCACTTCGTGGTGATGAACTTCGACTTCCACGCCTTGTGCTTCCATCGCCAGGCACATGGCATTGCGGATATCCTGCAGAGAATCGGCGGGCGGCACGGGAAAGTAACCGCCTTTCACCGGGGCGCGATGCGCCATATTGCCGCCTTCATACTCCTTGCCGGTGGACCAGGGCGCCTCTTCC
>DATKUQ010000666.1:0-3478 GCA_035530495.1 Burkholderiales bacterium | reverse complement strand
TTTCATGTTTGCATGCGTCCCAGGAGACTTACAAGGCGCAGGGCTCAGCGCGCGCCCGGCGGCGGCGGCGGCGGGTACCCGGGGGGCGGGGGCGGAGGCGCATAGCTGCGCGGTGGCGGAGGCGGTGGATTGTACGCGGGTGCCGGCGCCGATCTCATCCGTCCGGATACCGGAACGCGATCGCCCTTCGCGTACATGCACTGCACGTAGGCATTGTCGTATTGACGCTGCGCGGCATAGCCGGAGGCCTGGCCGGAGCTGGCGCCGATGGCGCTGCCTGCGAGCAAGCCCATCCCCGCGCCGACGCCGGCGCCCTGGTGTCCGCCGCCCATGGCCGCGCCGGCCAGCGCGCCTATGCCGGCGCCGATGGCAGCGCTTGTCACGCCCTTGGCGACGGCCGCGTCGTTGGCGCTCGTGCCGCCGATCTGGCTGAGCGCATATTGCCTGCAATCGGCATCGTCGAGGCGGAACTGATCGAAACTCTTTCCCGTGCCGGGCATCACCATGACGCTGGGGCCCGTCGGGATGGTGGTGCAGGCGCCGAGCAGCAGCAGGGCTGCGAGGGGTGAAAGGCGCAACAACTTGAACTTGGACACCATTGAATACTCCAGGAGATTAGCGGGGCGGCTGCGCCGGCACGCGTTGCCAGCCGGCCGGGCACTCGTTTACATAGGGGTAATAGCTTTTCGAGGCCGCGCAGTAGTACCAGTCTGCCGGAGCCGGCGCCGCCTGGGCTGCGCCCTGCTCGATGTAGACCGGCGGAGAGGACTGCACCACGACCGGCGGGTAGGCATAGGCAGGATAGGGATACGCAGGATACGGATAGCCGTAGTAGGGAGAGTAATAGCCCGGCGCGTAAAGCGGCACGCCGAGGCTAAGGCCAAAGCGCACATGTCCGTCGCGATCGGCCATCGCGGAACCGCTCACCAGCGTTCCGAACAGAAGCAGGACCGAAATCCCTATCGCCTTGAGCAATGTCTTCATGATTTACCGCTCCGGTAATTATATGTGTGCGCAAAGATTAACAAGTTCGCGCCGCCAGAGGGGTAATGATTTGTTTCAATTTGTAAATGCCGGGCGGCGCTATGGAGAACTCACTTATAATACCGACCAGTTCGTCCACGTATCATGGCCTTTTCGGTTATGCGCCGCGGGCATCGTCGGTAGAGTGCCGTGTCGCGGCCGGCTCGTCTGAGGTCGCGCCGATGACCACCGTATCGAAAATATCAATATGCTCCGCAACAGGGAGATGTTCAGCAATGTGGCCTGCTTTGCCTTCGGAGATGCTGCCAGCGCTGCGCGCTGCATGGTTTTCCGGGTCTTGCCGTTGCTGCCCAGCTTGATGTGCTTCGTGCCCTTGCGCCGGCCGATGGCGGCAATAGGGCGCGGTGCGCTCGCGCGCACGATGACGGCCGTGACGCTGGTCGCCGTCGCGGCGATCAGCGGCTGTGCGCCGGTCGGGCCGAATTTCAAGACGCCGGAAGCGCCGCAGGCCAGGCGCTACACGGAATCGCCGCTTCCGGCGCAGACGGCAAGCGCCGATACCGCAGCCGGCGCTGCGCAGCGCTACGCGCCGGGCGGCGAAATTCCGGCCGACTGGTGGGAGCTGTTTCGCTCCCAAGCGCTCGACAAACTGGTGCGCATGGCGCTCGCCGACAGCCCGACGCTGGACGCGGCGCGCGCCGCTCTGGTCCAGGCGCAGGAGAACCTGAACGTGCAGTACGCGGTGCTCTACCCGAGCGTGGACGCGTCTGCCGGGGTAAAGCGCCAGCAGACCACCGGCGCCTCCCTGGGCCTGGCGAATTCGCCGCCCAATATGTTCACGCTCTACAACGCGTCGGTGAACGTATCCTACGCGCTCGACGTCGCCGGCGGCGCGCGGCGCGCGCTCGAGGCGCTGCTCGCGCAAATCGACTACCAGAGACTGCAGCTCGAGGCCGCTCATCTTACGCTCGCCGGAAACGTCGTCACTGCGGCGGTGCAGGAAGCATCGCTGCGCGCGCAGATCGGCGCTACGCGCGAGGCGGCCGAAGCGCAGGAGAAGATCCTGGGGCTGGTCGAAAAGCAGTTCGCACTCGGTGCCGTGGCGCGTGCCGAAGTGCTCGCGCAGCGCGCGCAACTCGCGCAGCTGCGCGCCACGCTGCCGCCGCTGGAGAAGGCGCTGGCGCAGACGCGCAACGCGCTCGCCGCGCTGGTCGGCCGCTTTCCCGCCGATGCGGGACTGCCCCAATCCGAGCTCGCGCAGATGCGGCTGCCGCAGGCGCTGCCGCTCAGCCTGCCTTCGGAGCTCGCGCGCCAGCGGCCCGACATCCGTGCCGCCGAGGCGTTGCTGCACAAGGCAAGCGCCTCGATCGGCGTCGCCGAAGCGGCGAAATACCCGAGCCTCACGCTGACCGCCAACTACAGTTCGGCGGCACTGCGAACGGCGAGCCTGTTCGGCAGCGCTGCCTCGGCCTGGAGCCTGGGCGCGGATGTGCTACAGCCGATTTTTCATGCCGGCGCGCTCGAGGCGCAGCGCCGCGTAGCAGTCGCCGCCTACGATCAGGCGCTCGCGCAATACCGGCAGACCGTGCTCGGGGCATTGCGCAATGTCGCCGACGTGCTGGAGGCGCTCGACGGCGACGCGCGCACGCTCAAGGCGCAGGCCGAGGCGGAGGCGACCGCGCGCGAGAGCCTGGACCTCGTGCGCCACCAATTCGAGCTCGGCGCGGCGAACTATCTTGCCCTGCTCAACGCTGAGCGGCAGGCATACCAGGCGAATATCGGGCTGGTGCAGGCGCAGGCGGCGCGCTTCGCCGACACCGCGGCGCTGTACCAGGCCTTGGGCGGCGGCTGGTGGCACCACAGGGAGAACATCGAGAAAGGGAGCGTGCAGCGATGATCAAGCGCATGGCCGTGATGCTGGTGCTCGTCGGCGTCGTTTTTGGAGGCATCTTCGGCTTTCAGGCATTCAAGTCGAAGATGATCCGCAAGTACATGAGCGCCCCGCAGCCGCCGCAGACGGTGTCGGCCACCAAGGTGGGGTTCCAGCAGTGGCAGACGCGGGACCGCGCGGTGGGCACGCTGCGGGCCGTGCGCGGCGCCGACCTTGCGCCCGAGGTCCCAGGCATCGTGCAGGCGATTCATTTTCGCTCGGGCGAGCAAGTGAAGGCCGGTGCGCCCCTGGTGCAGCTCAACGCCGACGCGGACGTGGCCAGCCTGAAGGCGCTCGAGGCGTCCGCGGCGCTCGCCGAGACCACCTTCCGCAGGGACAGCAAGCAGTTCAAAGTGCAGGCGGTCAGCCAGGCGACGCTCGACGCCGATGCCGCGGCGTTGAAGAGCGCGAAGGCGCAGGTCGAGGCACAGCGGGCGCAGGTGGCGAAGAAGCTGATCCGCGCGCCTTTCGCCGGCCGCGTGGGCATCCGCGAGGTGGACCTGGGCCAATACCTGAGCCCGGGAACGAAAGTGGTGACATTGCAGGCGCTCGACCCGGTGTTCG
>DATKUQ010000665.1:0-2347 GCA_035530495.1 Burkholderiales bacterium | reverse complement strand
TGCGGCAGACCGAGGAGTTGCTTGCGCCGCGGCTGGCAGCGGGTGAGCGGGCGCGCGAACTGAGGGAGCTTGGGACCACGCTTGGTGTCTGGAAAAAGGAGCTCGACAAGCTTCGGCCTGCCATGCGGGCGGTGGAACGGTTATTCGGACAACTGCAAAAAACAAACGGCGCTGCCATAGCGCAGCGGGAACTGGCGAAGCTGCTCGAATATCTGGATGCGGAGCCCCCGCTAATGAAACTGATCGAGGACCGACTGGCGAAAGTGGAAAGATCCGCCGCGCACGATCATCGCGCCTTGAGCGCCATGGTGGATGGCCTCCTGCATGATGTGAAGGAAATGCACATGCTGCCGTTCTCCTCGCTGCTCGAAGCCTTTCCGAGGATGGTGCGCGAGCTCGCGCGCGATCAAGGCAAGCAGGTGGAGCTGGTGATTCGCGGGGACGAAATCGAAATCGACCGGCGGATTCTTGAGCAGATCAAAGACCCGCTCAACCATCTGCTCCGGAACTGCGTCGATCACGGCGTGGAGCAGCCTGCGGTGCGCGAGCACAAAGGCAAGCCGGGGCACGCGACGCTCACCATCACCGTCGCGCACAAGGACGGCAGTAAAGTCGAGATCCTGGTCGCCGACGACGGGACGGGCATCGACGTGGCGAAGGTCAAGGCAGCGGCGGCGAAGCTTGGGATGATGCCCGCAGAGGGACTGGAAAAATTGAACGAACGCGAGGTGTTGGCGCTGGTGTTCCAGTCCGGCCTCTCCACCAGCCCTATCGTCACCGACCTTTCCGGGCGGGGACTGGGGCTTGCCATCGTGGGTGAGAGGGTCGAGCGGTTGGGCGGCATCATCGCAGTGGAGACGCAGCCAGACAGGGGGACGAGCTTCCGTATCATGCTGCCGCTGACACTCGCCACGTTCAGGGGCGTGCTCATTCGCGCTGGCGATCAGACATTCATCATTCCAGCAGTCAGCGTGGAGCGGGTGGCGCTGGTGGCGGCGAAGAACATTCGGACGGTGGAGAACCGCGAAACGATCGCGCTCGACGGGAAGGCGCTGTCGCTGGTCCATTTGGCCGACGTGCTGGAAATTCCGCCCGCGCCGGGCGTGTCGGCGGACAACGCACAGGTGGTGGTGCTCGGCTTGGGCGCCGCTCGCATCGCATTCCGGGTGGATGCGGTGCTGGCGGAGCAGGAGGTTTTGGTCAAGGGGCTCGGGCGGCAACTCAGGCGCGTGCGCAACGTCGCCGGCGCCAGCGTGCTCGGCACGGGCCAGGTGGTGCCGGTCCTGAATGTACCCGATCTAATGCAGTCGGCCATGCGGCCGACTGCAAGCCCGCTCGCGAGCGTGTCCCGTGACCAGCACGCTGCTGCAGCGAAGCGGTCGATCCTGGTTGCCGAGGATTCGATTACCTCGCGGGCGCTGATAAAGAACATCCTGGAATCGGCGGGCTACAGTGTTACCACGGCGGTGGATGGGGTCGAGGCCTACACCGCGCTCAAGACTGGGACGTTCGATTTGGTCGTGTCGGACGTGGAAATGCCGCGCATGGACGGGTTCGATCTCACGGCGAAAGTGCGCTCGGACAAACGGCTGGCGCAGATGCCGATCGTGCTGGTGACGGCACTTGAGTCGCGCGAGCACCGCGAGCGTGGGATCGACGTCGGCGCCAACGCCTATATCGTGAAACGCAGCTTCGACCAGAGCAACCTGCTGGAAGTGATCGGACGGCTGATATGAGCGCCCCGGCATTTACAAACACTATACCGATAGCTTAAGAATGCCGAAATTCATCCGCGATTCATTGCGCGCCAGAATCCTTTCTGGCATCGGCATCATGTTGTTGCCCCTGCTCGGGCTGGCTGCAGGGGCTCTCCTCGGCATCAACAGCGTTAACGGAAGCTTTAACGAGGCTGTGGAAGAAGTGCGCGAGGAGATGGTGCCAATCATGGCTTTGCAGATTGCGATTCTCCGGGCCGCGGAGCCGGCAAACGATTACCTCATTCATGGCGAGAGCGCGGAGCGCGATAAGTTTACCCGTCTGAGCGAGCGCGTGGACTACCTCTTTAGGCGACTCGAAGCTGTGCCATTCATCCTCATGGAGGAACGCGAATTGGTTGGCTCGGCGCAAGAAGCATGGCGTCAAGCGCGCCCGATCAGTGAAAAATTGTTGGCCTTGCCGCAGCCGGTAGGCGATGCGGACGCGGCGTCCGAGATGAAACGGATGGACGCGCAGTTCGGGCGTGCGGTTGACCTGCTGGGGCGAGTTGATGAACTCGTGAACGCGGAAATCGAGGCAGAATTCGCCAAGGCGACAGCAACCGGGCGCACGGTGTCGCAAATCGTGTTCG
>DATKUQ010000664.1:0-5991 GCA_035530495.1 Burkholderiales bacterium | reverse complement strand
CTGCGCCAGGTCGCCGATGAATTCGCGAAGAACCTCTCTGGTGGGCAGCTGAAGCTGGTGGAGATCGGCCGGGCGCTGATGTCGGATCCAGAGATGATTCTGCTCGACGAGCCGGGCGCCGGCGTCAACCCTACGCTGCTCGCCGAGATCATGGATCGCATTCGCGAGCTGCACCAGCGTGGGATCACCTTTTTACTGATCGAACACAACATGGATCTGGTGATGAGCCTGTGCGATCCCATACTGGTGATGGCGAGCGGGAGTTTGCTGATGGAGGGCGACGCGGCCTCGGTGCGCAGCGACCAGCGGGTGCTCGACGCCTACCTCGGGGGCGGCGCGTGAGCGGCGCGACGCTGCAGGTAAGCAAGCTGGTCGCGGGATACACCCGCGGCGTGCCCATCGTGCGCGGCCTCTCGCTCAGCGTCGCCGCCGGCGAGATTGTCACAGTGCTCGGCCCGAACGGCGCCGGCAAGTCGACGCTGGTCAAGGCGATAGCCGGGCTGGTGAGCGTCTTCGAAGGCTCGATCTGCCTCGACGGTGCCGACCTCGCGGGGTGCAAGACGCACACACTGGTTCGAGCCGGCGTCGGCTTCGTGCCGCAGACGGCGAACGTCTTTGAACGCATGAGCGTGCAGGAAAACCTAGAGATCGGCGGCTATGTCCATCGCAGCAAGCTCAAGGAACGCCTGCGCGCGATCTACGATCTGTTCCCCGACCTGGAACGCCTGCGCCACCATCCGGCGGGCAAGCTCTCGGGCGGGCAGCGCCAGATGGTAGCAATCGGACGCGCGCTGATGATTGCGCCGAAACTGCTCATCCTCGACGAGCCCTCGGCGGGGCTCTCGCCGAAGCTGGTGGGCATGGTGTTCCAGCGGGTGCGCGCGGTGCGCGATACCGGCGTCACCATCCTCATGGTGGAGCAAAACGCCAAGGCGGCGCTGAACATCTCCGATCGCGGTTACGTGCTGGCCGAGGGGCAGGAACGCATCAGCGACGCCGCCGGTGCCTTGCTGCACAATCCCGAGGTCGGCGAACTTTACCTTGGCGCCAAGGGAGGTCTCGCCTGATGATTGCGCAACTGCTCGCGAACGGCGTGATCCTCGGATCTACTCTGGCGCTCGGCGCGATCGGCCTGACGCTCACCTACAACATTCTGAACTTCGCCAACTTCGCGCACGGTTCATTGCTCAGTTGGGGTGCGTACCTCGCGTTTACGTTCGCGCTGGCTTTTGTCGGGGCGAATTCCGCCGACTTCGGACCGCTGTCCTTCGGCTGGCCCTTGTTGTTGGCCCTGATTCTCGGCGCGGCGCTGACCGGCGTGCTCGCCATCGTCGTCGATCTGCTGGTGTTCCGGCCGCTGCGGCGCAGCAACGTACAGGTGGCGCTGGTCATCGCCTCGTTCGCCGTCTCGCTGATGCTGCGCAATCTGATTGTCGTCGTCTGGGGCCCGGAACCGAAGTACTTCACGAGCAACATCCAGATTCAGCAGCAGATCCTTCCGGGGGTGCGCGCCACGCCCGACCAGATCTTCGTGGTCGTGCTCGCGCTGCTCCTGGTCGTGCTGCTGCATCTGTTTCTCAAACACACGCGGCTTGGAAAGGAGATGCGGGCGATTGCGGACAATCCGGTGCTCGCCGAGGTGAGCGGGGTCAACGTGCGTAACGTGATCTATTGGACCTGGGTGCTGGGCGGCTCGCTCGCCGCCGCCGGCGGTGTGTTTTATGGCTTGACCGTGCAGATCCTCCCGGAGATGGGATTCAACCTTCTGCTGCCGCTGTTCGCGGCGGCCATCCTAGGCGGCATCGGCAGCATCTACGGCGCGGTGCTGGGCGGTTTCGTAATCGGCATCGCTTCGGATCTCTCGGTCGCTGTCATCTCCCCGGGCTATAAGCCCGCAGTGGCTTTTGTCATCATGATCCTGGTGCTGCTGGTACGACCTTCCGGTATCCTGGGGGAAAAGAAATGATGGGCCTGCTTTCCTACCTGGTGTTCTTTCTGATCATCGCCGCGATCTTTGCCATCGTCTGCCTCGGACTCAACCTGCAGTGGGGCTACACCGGTTTGTTCAACATCGGCATCGCCGGATTCTTCAGCGTCGGCGCCTACACCTACGCAATACTTGCCGGCCCACATCATGCCGCGCGCCTGGGCTCCTTCGGCGTCCCCTTTCTGCCCGCGGTGGCGCTCTCGATGGTCGCGGCTGGTCTGGCTGCATTACTCGTCGGCCTTCCGACCTTGCGCCTGCGCGACGACTATCTCGCCATTGCCACCATCGGCATCGCCAGCAGCATCCAGTTGGTGGCGAGCAACGAACGCTGGTTGACCGGCGGCACCCAAGGCGCGCAAAACATCGTGCAGCCGCTGGCGGGAACGTTCTCCTCTTCACTACAGTACAACCTGTTTTTCCTTGCCATGATGCTGGTGTTCGTAGCGGTGGTCTATCTCGCGCTCGAGCGCATGGTGCATTCGCCTTGGGGACGGGTGCTGATGGCGATCCGCGAGGATGAAACAGCGGCCAGTTCCCTCGGCAAGAACGCCTTCAGTTATCGCTTGCAGTCTTTCGTCATCGGTTCGATGGTCATGGGCCTCGGTGGGGCGCTCTACGCCAGCTTCATCACCTTTATCAGTCCGGAGGATTTTCTGCCGGTGCTTACCTTCCAGATCTGGGCGATGCTGATCGTCGGTGGCAGCGGGAGCAACCTGGGCGCCATCGTCGGTGCGGTATTGGTCTGGGGCTTGTGGACGGCGAGCGGCAGTCTGGCGCAGATGGTGCTCCCGGCCGATCTGCAGGTCAAGGGTGGAGCCTTCCAGATCGTGCTGATCGGGTTGGTGCTGATGGTGGTTTTGATCTTCCGGCCGCGCGGCTTGTTCGGCAGTCGCAAGGCGCTGGTCAGCCACGGCGCGAAGACACCGGAATAGTAGGGTGCGCTCGCGTAGTCCGAAGCCGAAGGTAGGCTGTTTTCAACCAACGTTAGGAGGAATGACGATGTTCAATGTAAAGCTTAAATATGCAGCGGTGTTCGGCGCCAGCCTCGGCTTGGCGGTGCTCTCGGCGCCCTCGATGGCGGCAGATTGCACGGTCAACATCGGCGCCGACATGGCGCTGACCGGATCGCTCGGCGCGCTCGGGCAGGCGATCGCCAACGGCGCGCGGCTGGCTGTGAGCGACGTCAACGCCGGCGGCGGCGTCAACGGCTGCAAGCTCGCCCTGGTGCTGGGTGACGATCAGACCAGTCCGTCGGTAGGCGTCGATGTCGCGAAGAAGTTGGTCGACATCAATCACGTTCCGGCCATCGTCGGAGCGCTGTCGAGCGGAGTCAGCATGGCGATACTGACCTCGGTCACGGCGCCCGGCAAGGTGGTGCAGATCAGCCCGGCGTCGACCTCGCCGGCCTTTACCCAGCTCGCCGCTGAAGGCAAGACCGACGGTTATTGGTTCCGCACCGCGCCGTCCGACGCCCTGCAAAGCGTGGCTATGGCAAAAGTCGCGCGCGATGCGAAGTTCGCCAAGGTTGCGGTGATGTACATCAACAACCCCTACGGCGAGGGACTGTCGGAGAGCTTCGGCAAGGCATTCAAAGCGCTCGGCGGCAAGGTGACGGCCAACGTGGTCTACAACCAGAGCCAGCCGTCGTATCGCTCGGAAGTGACCCAGGCGATGGCGGGCAGCCCGGATGCGCTGTTTCTCATCGGCTACCCGGGCGACGGCACCACCATCGCGCGCGAGTGGATTTCTGCCGGCGGACCGCAGAAATTCCTGTTCCCCGACGGCCTGCAGGCGCAGAAGTTCGTCGATGACGTGGGCGCCAAGTACATGAAAGTGGTGCGGGGCACTGCAGCCGGTTCGGTAGAGACGCCGTCGCTCAAGGTCTTCCGCGAGGAATACAAGGCGGCGCACGGAAGTTACCCGACCCAGGCCTATATGACCAACGCCTACGATGCAGTGATGGTCATCGCGCTGGCCATGGAGCATGGCAAGGGCAGCACGGGCGAGATCGTGCGCGACAACATCCGCAAGGTGACCGGCGAGGAGGGACAACCGGTCTACGCCGGGACCAAAGGCTACGCCAAGGCGGTGAAGCTCATCAAGGAAGGCAAGCGCGTGCGTTACATCGGTACCGTCGGGCCGCTCACTTTCGACAAATATGGCGATGTCACCGGGCCGATGGCGATCTGGACGGTCAAGGGGGGCAAGGTGACCAACGTGCGCAATATGAGCGTCGAAGAGATCGACAAGATCGCCGCCAAGATCAAGGGTTAGCGGTACCGCGGCGCTCGGTCCGATCCGCGTCTAGATCGCCAGGAACTCTCCTCGCCGAGCGCCATCGCAGCTCGCGCTGCCGTTGACCACCGTGTCGCGCAGCGCGGGCGGCTGCACCCGCACGTAGTCGGCAAAAAAAAGCGCGCGATGACGAACAATCATAATAGAGTCGTGAGCTGGTCGATTCCTTTGCGCGCGGTGCTTGCCGCGCTTGCGATCAACATCCTGTGGGGCGGCAACCCGGTCGCGGTCAAGCTCGGGCTGGAGGCCTTCCCGCCGCTGTGGAGCGGGCTGCTGCGCTTTGCGCTGGGCAGCGTTTGCATCGCGGCCTGGGCCCGCCTCGCGCGCGTGTCGCTGCGCCCGGCGCCGGGCGAATGGCCGGCGCTGCTCGGCATCGGGCTTCTGTTTACTCTCCAGATCGCGCTGATGAACTTCGGCTTCAACGCCACCGCGGCGGTAAACGGCGCGGTGCTGATCGCCACCAACCCGCTGTTCGGCGTGCTGTTCGCGCATGTCCTCATCCCAGGCGACCGCCTGCGGCCGCGGCGCGCGCTCGGCGCGCTGGTTGCGTTTGCCGGCACCGCGCTGGTGCTCGCGCGCGGCGCCTCGCCGGGCGCAGCCGAGCACGGCGACTGGATCGTGCTCGCCAGCGCCTGCCTGCTCGGCTTTCGCCTCGCGCTCTCGGGCCGCCTGCTCAAGCGGGTCAACGAGGTCAGGCTCGCGTTCTGGCAGGGCGTCGTCTCGCTGCCGCTGTTCGCCGCCGGCGCGCTCGAATTCGAGACAGTCCGCGTCGAAAACATCGGCTTCGCGCCGATCGCCGGGATCCTCTACCAGGGCGCGGTGATCGCCGGGCTCGCCTTCACGGTCAACTTCTGGCTCATCCGCCGCTACACGCCGAGCGTGGTGATCAGTTTCAACTTCATCGCTCCGGTCGCCGGCGTGCTGCTCGCCAGCTGGGTCCTCGGCGAGCAAATCACCGCCGGGCTGGTGGGCGGCATGCTGCTGGTCGCCGCCGGCCTGGTTCTCATCGCCCGCCGGTAAGCTGCAAGTCGTCCGGAACGCCCGGATAGAGAAAAGCGAGGTCCTCGGCGAAGATCTTCAGCAGATGCGCGCGGCGCGCGTCAGTAACGGCGGTTTATCCCGCAGCCGTCGTGATCGCCGCGCCCTGCGCCGCGAGCCTATAACCCGCGGCCAGTGCATCGAGGTTCAGATCGAGAAAAGCCTTGGGCGTTTCAGCGCGCACGGCGTGCTCCAGCGTCGTTCTGTCGGACACTCCAGCGAGTTCGGCCAGCGCCCCCAAGGCGACGATGTTGGCGACGCGCTCGCTGCCCAGTTCGATCGCGGTGCGCGTGAGCGGCAGGTGATGGAGCCGGCAGTTGCCCTTGGGCAGCTCCGGGCACAGCCGCGTATCGGCGATCACCAGCGCATCCGGCTTGAGCAGCGGCCAGGAAGGCTTCACCGCCATACGGTCGAGCAGCACCAGGCAGTCGAACGCGGTGGCGAGCGGAAAATCGACCTCACGATCGGAAACTACCAGGTCGGAATTGCAATAGCCGCCGCGCGAAGTCGGCTCGTAAGTCTGCGACTGGGCGACGCGCCTGCCTTGCGCGCACAGCGCGTCGGCAAGCATTTTGGCGCACAGGATCAGCCCCTGGCCACCGGTGCCGCCGAGGCGGATTTCGAGTCTGGCGTTAGGCATCAGGTTTTTCCTTTGCTTGCGCCGGACTTCC
>DATKUQ010000663.1:0-5227 GCA_035530495.1 Burkholderiales bacterium | reverse complement strand
ATGGTGAACTTGGAGCCTTCGTGGCGGCCGTCGTAATAGACGTAGCCTTCGCCCGCATAGTTGCCATTGGGGATTTTGGCGATCTCCGCTTGCATCATTTTGCGCGTGGCGTCGAACAGCGCCTGTTTGTGCGTCGAATAGCTCTCGATGCCGTACTTGCCGAGCAGTTCGAGCAGGCGACGCTCGCCCACGGTGCAGGCGCCCATCTCGGCTTTCATGTCGTGCTGCACGATGTCCAGCCGGACATTGGCGAAAATCAGGTTCCACACGTCTTTGCGGAGCTTGCCTTTTTCGACCACCTTGACCGGCGGGATGCGCAGGGCTTCCTGCCACACCTCGACGGCATTCGGGTTGTAGCCGCCCGCGACATTGCCGCCGATGTCCGCCTGATGCCCTTTGACTGCGGTCCAGGCGACCAGCTTGCCGTCGAGGAACACCGGCTTGAACGCGGCGACATCGTTGTTCTGGTTGCCCAGGCTGAACACGTCGTTGTGGAAAATGACGTCGCCCGGGTAGATTTCGTCGCCGAAGTATTGTTTGATGTATTTGCACACTGGCGCCAGGGAGAAGGCGAGAATCGGCAGGTTCTCGGTCTGTTCGAGCATGTTGCCGTCGCCGTCGTACAGGCCGGTGACGTAGTCCTTGGCCTCGCACAGGATGGGCGAGCGCGTGGTCTGCGCCATGGAAATGCTCATTTCGTCGGTGATGGACTTGAACGTCCGGGCGTAGACCGAGAGCAGGATCGGATCGATTTTCGCTTCGGCGTTCGCGTTCCTGTTCATATGACGGTCTCCGTCTCTTGCTTGAGGCAGCTTCCGACCAGGTCCTCGCGGCCTTTCCGATAGAGGGCGAAAGAGCCGTAGGCGTCCACGACGCAGTCGAAGGAGGCGCTGACGAATATCGCGGTGGTCTCTTGTTCGATCATGGCCGGGCCGGCTATCCTGTTGCCAAAGCGCAATTTGTGCCCGTCATACACCGTAACCTCCTTGAACCCATTGGTTTCCGGGATATAGACTTTGCGCCGGCCCTTGGCTGCAGCGGAGGCGTCGGCACCCGCCCATGTTTCCAGCTGGTAAAAAGGCTTGTCGGTGAGGCCTATCGCCTGCACCCGCACATTGATGATTTCCACCGGCGTGTTTTCCTGCTCCAGCGAATAGCCGTAGAGCCGGTTGTGCTCGGCATGAAAGGCGTCGGCGATTGCCGTCGTATCGCCCCGATCGATCAGTTCGCGCGGGACCAGGAACGACACTTCGTGATACTGCTTGATGTAACGGCAGTCGAAGCGAATTTCGTAGCGCCGATTCTTCTCTGCGATGCGCTCTTCGGCGAGTTGGCGCGTGCCATCGTGCGCCATGTCGTCGATGATGCGCGCAAGCTTCGCCCAGTCGATCGCGCCCAGGCGCGCGACGAAAGTGCGCACGAAATCGTGTTTCAGTTCGCTCATCAGCATGCCGAAGGCGCACAGCACCGAGGATTCGCGCGGCACGATCTGCAGCGGGATCTCCAGTTCTGTGCAAATGAGGCAGGAGTGCATCGGGCCGGCGCCGCCGGCCGGGATGAAGGGGAACTCGCGCGGATCGAATCCGCGCTTGATTGTGACTTCGCGCACGCCCTGTGCCATGTTGTTGCAGGCGACGCGGTACATGCCCGCGGCCGCCTGCTCGACCGACAGGCCCATCGGTCGGGCGATGTGCGCTTCGATCGCCTTGCGCGCGGCGCCGATATCGAGCTTCATCCTGCCCCCGGCAAAGAAACCGGGATCGAGGTAGCCCAGCACCACGTTGGCGTCGGTGGTGGCGGGCAGCGTGCCGCCTTTCATATAGCAGGCCGGACCAGGATCGGCGCCGGCGCTTTGCGGCCCCATGCGCAGCATCCCGCCCTCGTCGAGCCAGCCGATGGAACCGCCGCCTGCGCCTATGGTGTGGATGTCCAGCATCGGCAGCGCGATTTT
This sequence comes from Burkholderiales bacterium, assembly GCA_035530495.1. GTDB lineage: Bacteria > Pseudomonadota > Gammaproteobacteria > Burkholderiales > SG8-39 > 2-12-FULL-64-23. Next base: position 3,276 of record DATKUQ010000663.1, on the reverse strand, counting down.
GCGCCGCGCGATCTCGCCGTCGTTCTTGATCATCGGCGTGCCGACCGCGACCGAGGCCTCGAAGCTGGTGCCGCCCATGTCGGTGGTGATGCATTTGTCCTGGCCGTGGATGCGCACGTAGAACAGCCCCGCACCGGGGCCGCCGGCCGGGCCCGAGAGCAGGGTGAGGGCGGCTTTTTCGCGCGCCAGTTTCGGCGAGATCACGCCGCCGTTGGATTGCATGATCAGCAGCAGACCCTTGAAGCCCACGGCCTTGAGGCGGCCGACGAGCTGGTCCAGGTAATGATTCAGCTTGGGGCCGACGTAGGAATTGAGCGCCGTGGTGCTGATGCGCTCGTAGAAGCGGATCGACGGCAGCACATCGGTCGAAACGCTCAGATAGGCTCCCGGCATTTCGTGCCGCACCAGCTCCGCTGCCGCCTGCTCGTGCGCCGGATTGGCGAACGAATTCATGAAGCAGATCGACACCGCCTGCACGCTTTCCTGTTTGAACAGGGCGAGCGCTTGTTTCACCTGGTCGAGATCGAGCGGCGTCGTTTCCTTGCCGTTGCGGTCCAGCCGGCCCTCGATCCCGGCGCGCAAATAGCGCGGCACCAGCGGCTTCACGTTGACGTAGCGGTTGTTGTACTGCTCCTCGCGGATGCCGCGGCGCATTTCCAGGGCGTCGCGTACGCCCTGCGTGGTGAGCAGGCCACACTTGGCACCGCTTCCGGTCAGCGTCGCGTTGGTAGTCACGGTGGTGCCGTGGACTATGGTGTCTATGGTCGAGGCGAAGGCCTCCAGCGACAATGGCGGGTTCATTCCCGCGGCGATGTCGGCGAGCCCGTTCACCACCGCGATCGACGGATCGTCGGGTGTGGACAGGGTCTTGAAAATCGCCGGCTGCGCGCCTTCGCGGGTGAGGACGAAGTCGGTGAAGGTTCCGCCGACGTCGATTCCGATTTTTAGCACCATCGCGTTTTCCTCGTGTCAGTCAGCACGGTTGTCCGCCTCAGCTTGCGCCCGCCTGCGCGACCATGCGGCGCAGGTCCTCTTTGCGCACCTTGCCCAGGGCGGTCTTCGGCAGCTCGCTCACGAACACCACTTCCTTGGGTTGCTTGTAGCGGGCGATTCGGCCTTCGAGCAGTTGCAGCACTGCTGCCGGCGTGAGGGCGCATCCGGGTTTTGCCGCCACGACGGCAACCACGATTTCGCCCCAGCGATCGTCGGGACGGCCGATGACCGAGGCCTCGGCGATGTCCTGGCACTCGGCTAGCAAGTTCTCGATCTCGGCCGGGTAGATGTTCTCGCCGCCGGAGATGATCATTTCCTTCTTGCGGCCGTCGACATAGAGATAGCCCTCGGCATCCAGGTGTCCCATGTCGCCGGAGTGAAACCAGCCGTCGATGAGCGCCGCGGCGGTCTCCCGCGGCGCTTTCCAGTAGCCGCTCATAACGTTGGGGCCGCGCACCAGGATTTCGCCACTGGCTCCTTGCGCCACGTCCGCGCCGAATCCGTCGACAATACGCAATTCGCAGTGCGCCGCGGCTTTGCCGGCGGAGCCGGCTTTGCGTTCGGCGTCCTCGACTTTCTGGTAGGCGGCGATGGGGCAGGTTTCGGTGGCGCCATAGATCTGCACCAGCGGCACGCCGCGGGCGTGGACCGCGCGGATAGTCCGCTCTGCCACGATGGTCGAGCCGGTCGTGATCATGCGCAGGCTGGAGAAGTCGGCGCTGTGCCAGCGCGGGCTGGCCATCATCATGTCCAGTTGCGCCGGTACCAGCACCGTCAGCGTGATGCGTTCGCGCTCGATCGCTTCGATCGTGGCCTCGGCGTCGAATTTCGAATGCAGCACTACGGTGCAGCCTTGCTGCAGGGCAGGCGTGGTCAGATTATTGAGACCGCCGACGTGAAACAGCGGCAGGGTAGTGAGTATCCGGTCCTGCGGCGTGAGTCCGTGCATATCGATGCAGTTGACCGCATTCCAGGCGAGGGCGTCCTGGCTCAGCAACACCCCTTTTGGCTTGCCGGTGGAACCCGAGGTGTAGCAGATCAACAGCGGCGTCGCGGGGGGCAGACCCGGATCGCGCACGTCCGGATTTGTCGCGCGCGCGAGGAAATCGTCGAAGCTGATCCAGCCGGGCTGCGCTTGCTCGAAAGCGACGGCCGTCAGGGGGGGCAAGACTGCTCTAAATGCGTCGACCTGGGCGCGAAATTGTGGCTCGACAAACAGCAGAGATGCCGGGCAGTGTTCCAGCATCTGCCGGTGCTCCGGGCCGGCAAGACGCCAGTTGAGGGGCATGAACAGGGCTCCGAGCCGCGCGCAGGCGAACAGCAGCGCCAGCATTTCCGGCCTGTTGACGCCCAGGTACGCGGCGCAACCGCCGCGCTTGAGGCCGGAGGCGGCCATGGCCGAGGCCATGCGCTGCACCAGCTGCGCCAGCGCGGCATAGGACAGGTCGCGTCCGGCAAAGCGGATCGCCGTGCGCTCGGGCGTCAACCGGGCATGTCGGTCTATCCATTCGGACAGGTCCATCCGTCTCCTCCTAAGCCGGACAATCCGCAAGCGGCGTCTCCGCCGCAAAAGCGGCGTGTGCCAGGGAAAATGCTATGCGTCGCAGATTTCCAGCACCACGGCCATGCCGGTATCCCCGGCAGCGCAGCCGGTGAATAGTCCGTAACCGCCGCCGCGCTGCGCCAATTCCTCTATCAGTTCGATGATCGCGCGCGTACCCATGGGCGCCTGCGGGTGGCCCCAGACCAGCGAGCAGCCATAATTGTTCATGGACATGAGGTCGGCACCGGTCTGCCGCGCGAAGTAAATGTCGTTCACTGCGAACGGGTTATGGGTCTTGATCGCGGCCAAGTCGCGAAAGCTGCGACCGGCCTGGTCCAGGGCGCGCTGCGCGGCGGGTACCGTAGCCTCCGGCATATAGGCCAGCGCCGCACGCGCCATGCCGAAGCCCTGCAGGCGCACGGCGATTTTGGGGTTGGTCGACAGCTCGCGCGCTTTCTCGCGCGTCGTGAGTATGATCGCGGCATTGCCGTCTGCAGGGTGCGTCTGGCCGCCGAAGGTGACCGTGCCTCCTTCGGCGACGGGTTTGAGTTTCGCCAATCCTTCCGCCGTTGATGTCGACACGCCTTCATCGCCGTCGAGCGTGCCGACCGTCTTCTTGAAATTCGGTGCCGGCACCTCGAACGGCAGGGTCATGAAGCGCTTGAGAAAGGCGGCGTCGTTCTGGAGCGCGTCGCGGTACTGTTGCTCGCGGCGCAGCACCACCTCGTGCTGCTGCGCCG
>DATKUQ010000662.1:0-7897 GCA_035530495.1 Burkholderiales bacterium | reverse complement strand
GCGCGACCACGATGACCAGCGTAAAAAAGTACAGCCACTGATCCTGGCTGATCGGCAGGCCGAACGGCGGATCGGGCTTGATGATGACGATGCCCTGCGAGCCGCCGGTCAAGGCGTCGAAGTGCCTGTATTTGAGCAACGGGGGCATGGTGATGCCGAGGGCGAAGGTGGCGAGCGCGAGGTACAGACCCTCGAGGCGCAGCGCCGGAAGCCCGAAAAGGAAGCCGGCGACCAGACATATCGCCGCCGAAGCCGGCAACGTCGCCCAATAGGGCACGTCGAGGCTGTTCATGAGGATCGCTGCGGTGTAGGCGCCGAGCGCATAGAACGCGCCGTGCCCGAGCGAGATCTGCCCGTTGTAGCCGGTCAGCATGTTGAGCCCGAGCAGCGCGATCGAGTAGACCAGGACCAGCGTCAGCTGAAAGGTGTGGTAGCCGCTCACCAGAAACGGCAGCGCGCAGGCGACGATGGCGAGCGCCACCCAGCCGGCCAGGCGCGGGCCCAGAAATTTGGCCTTGGCGGCGCTCGCAGTGGTTTCGGTTTTCATGCGCTTATACCCGGGTGACGAGCGTCCTGCCGAACAGTCCGGCAGGTTTGACGACGAGCACGCCGACGATCAGCACCAGTGCCAGGCTCAGCTTGAGGTCGTTGCCAATCACGTATGCACCCACCAGATTCTCCAGCACGCCGACGATGAATCCGCCCAGCACCGCACCGCCTGGACTGTCGATGCCTCCGAGCAGCGCGGCGGCGAACGCGTACAGCAGCACGCCGGACATCATGTTCGGATCCAGGTACACGATCGGCGCCACCATCATGCCCGCGACCGCGCCGATCGCGGCGGCGAGCCCCCAACCCAGCGCCAGCATCCAGCCGACGCGGATCCCGACCAGCCTTGCCGACGCGGGACTTTGCGCGGCAGCGCGCATCGCCAAGCCCAGCGGCGTGAAGCGGAAAAACGCGTACAGCAGGACCAGCACGAACAGCGTGACGCAGATCGCGCCGATGCCGTGGGGAGAAATGTATTCGAAGCCCGACAGCGGCTGGGACGGAAACGGGCTCGGAAAGGACTTGATGGTGTAGGTGTAGATCCAGCCGGCCAGGCTGTTGAAAATCACCAGCAGCCCGATAAACACGACCACCACCGACAGCACCGGCGCGTTCTCCACCGGCCGGATGATCACGCGCTCGATCACCACGCCGCCGACGAAGGAGATCAGCACGGTCAGCGCGAAGGCCAGCCAATAGGGCAGGCCGGCGTGGATCAGCGACCAGGCCAGATAGGTGGAGAACATCGCCATCTCGCCCTGGGCGAAATTCACGTGGTGCGTGGCCTGGTAGATCATGACCAGCGCCAGCGCGAGGCTGGCATAGACGCCGCCCGTAACGAGGCCGGAGAATACCTGCGCCAAGAAAGTGCTCATCGTTGCTGTCCTCGCGGCGCGCCGGCCTCAGTATCCAATTCAATATCCAAGGTAGGAACGGCGCACCGCATCGTCATTGCGAATGGCTTCGGCCGCGCCCGAGATCACGACGCGCCCGGTCTCGATCAAATAGGCGTGGTCGGCGAGTTCCAGCGCCATCGCCGCGTTCTGCTCGACCAGCAGGATGGCGACTTTCTCCGTCTGGTTGACGGTGCGCATGATGTCGAAGATCTGGCCCACGATCAGCGGCGCGAGCCCGAACGAGGGTTCGTCCAGCAGCAGCAGGCGCGGCGCGAGCATCAGCGCGCGCGCGATCGCCAGCATTTGCTGTTCGCCGCCGGAGAGCGTTCCCGCCTGTTGCTTGCGGCGCTCGCGCAGGCGCGGGAAGTACTCGTACATGCGTTCCACGTCCGCTGCGGCCGCGCGGCGGTCCTTGCGCGTGTAGCCCCCGAGGCGCAGATTCTCCTCGGTGCTCAGATCGACGAAGGTGCCGCGTCCGTCGGGAACATGGGCGATGCCCAGGCGCACGATGTCCTCGGTGCCGCGCTGCTCGATGCGCTCGCCGCCGAAAGTAATCTCGCCGTGCGTCTTCACCATGCCGCACAAGGCGCGCAGGGTCGTGGTCTTGCCGGCGCCGTTGGCGCCCAGCAGTGTGGTGATCGAGCCCTCCTCCATGCTGAAGTTCAGGCCGTGCAGCACCTGCGTCTGCCCGTAGTACGCCTCGAGGTTCGACACCGAGAGGACGGCAGCCATCAGTGGGCCGCCCCGAGGTAGGCGCGGATCACCTCCGGCTCTTCCCGCACCTCGGCCGGAGTGCCCTCGGCGATCTTGCGGCCGAAGTTGAGCGCGACCACCTTGTCCGAGACGCCCATCACCAGGCCCATATGGTGTTCGACCAGAAGCACGGTGACGCCCAGGCGGTCGCGGATGTCGCGGATCAGTTTGCCCAGCGCCTCCACTTCCTCGTGGTTGAGTCCGCTCGCGGGCTCGTCCAGCAGCAGCAGCTTGGGCTCGCTCGCGAGCGCACGCCCCAACTCGACGCGTTTCTGCGTGCCGAACGGAAGGTCGGACACGAGTTGTTCGGCTACCGGCGAGAGCTCGAGGAATTCGATGAGTTCGCGCGCCTTTTCGACGGAGGCCTGCTCCTCGCGCGCGACGTGCGGCAGGCGCAGCGCGTTGGAGAAAAAGCCGCTTCCGGTGCGGCAGTGGCGGCCCAGCATCACATTGTCCCGGACCGTCATGGTGCGGAACAGGGCCAGATTCTGGAACGTGCGGCCGATGCCCGCGGCGGCGATGCCGTGGCGCGGAATGGAGAGCAGGGGCTTGCCGTCGAACACGATCGCGCCATGGTTCCAGCGGTAGAGGCGCGACAGGCAGTTGAACAGCGTGGTCTTGCCGGCGCCGTTGGGCCCGATCAGTCCTGCGACCTGCCCTGCGGCGATATCGAACGATACGCCATCGAGCGCGACAATGCCGCCGAAGTGCACTGACACTTCCGCGACAGCCAGCAGGCTGTTTCCACGCGACGCTTGGCCTTGCAGCATCCATCCTCCGGTATCGGACAATCACCCACCAAGACGATACCTTGGATCGATTTGTCCTTCAGCCCCGGTCTTCGCCGGGATCGGTCGGGCGTTTCGTCCCCGCGTCTGAGCCGGAAACAATCTGCGCCGAGGGCAGATACTTCCACAAAATGTCGCCCGCGTAAAGCGCCACTGGCAAATCGGATCAGCCGCTGTTGCGCAGGCCGGCGGTGAGTCCGTTGATGGAAAGGTGTATTCCACGCCGGGTCAGCGGATCGGTATCGCCCGCGCGATAGCGGCGCAGCAGCTCGATCTGCAGGTGATTGAGCGGATCGAGATAGGGAACGCGGCTGCGGATGCTTTGCGCGAGTTCGGGGTTGTCGGCGAGCAGCGCCGGCTGTGCGGTGATTTGCAGCAGATAGCGGATGGATTCGTTCAGCTCGGCGCCGATGCGCCCGAGCACGTGCTCGCGCAAGGCTGCATCCTCGAGCAGTTCGGCGTAGCGCGTGGCGATCGACAGGTCGGTCTTGGCCAGCACCATGTCCATGTTCAACACGACGCTGCGGAAGAACGGCCAGCGCTGGTACATCTCGCGCAGAGTATCCATGCCTTCGGGATGATCGGCGAGCCAGGCTTCGACCGCGCTCGCGAATCCGTACCAGCCGGGCAGCAGCAAGCGGCACTGTGCCCAGCTGAACACCCAGGGGATGGCGCGCAGGTCCTCGATGCGCCAGGCATCCTTGCGCGCCGATGGCCGGCTGCCGATATTGAGCTGGGCGATCTCGGCAATAGGCGTGGTCATACGGAAGTACTCGACGAAACCGGGCGTCTCGTAGACCAGTCGGCGATACGCCCGGTACGCCTCCGCGCTGAGCGCGTTCATGATTTCCTCGTAGCGGCGCGTCGCCTCGTTCGGACCGCGCGCATGCAGCAGGCTCGCCTCGAGGGTGGCGGCGACCAGGGTTTCCAGATTCTCGCGTCCCAGTTGCGCATCGGCGTACTTGCTGTCGATGATCTCGCCCTGTTCGGTCAGGCGCAGCATCCCGTCCACGCTGCCGGGCGGCTGCGCCAGGATCGCTTCATACGCGGGCCCGCCGCCGCGGCCGACCGAGCCGCCACGCCCGTGAAACAGGCGCAGACGGATGCCATGTTGCCGGAACACTTCGACCAGGCTCGCCTCCGCTTGGTACAGCGCCCAGTTCGCGCTGAGATAGCCGCCGTCCTTGTTGCTGTCGGAATAGCCGAGCATTACTTCCTGCATGCAGGCGCGCGCGTCCAGCCAGTCGCGGTAAGGTTCGAGCGCGAACGCCGCGGACATGATGCGGCCGCAGCCGCCGAGGTCGGCGATGGTCTCGAACAGCGGCACGATGTTGAGGGCGAGCCGTGCCGGCTTGCCCGGCGCGAGCAGCCCGACTTCCTTCAGCAGCAGTGCCACCTCGAGCAAGTCGCTTACCGACGCGCAATTCGAAATGATGTAATTCTGGATCGCGTCCGAGCCAAAGCGCGCGTGGATGTCCGCCGCCGCCTGCAGAATCGCGAGTTCCCCCGTCGCCGTGGCGCTGTACTGCAGATGACGCGAGTACAGCAGCCGCGGGCCGGCCAGCTCGCGCGTGAGCAGGTCCACGCGCTCGGCTTCGGCCAGCGCCGCGTAATCGCCATGCACGCCGGCGAGGCGCAGCAGCTCGGCCACCACTTGCTCGTGCACCGCCGAATTCTGGCGCAAATCGAGCGAAGCGAGATGAAAACCGAACACCTCGACCGCGCGCGCGAGCGGCAGCAGCCGGCGTTCGGCCAGGGCCGTGGAGTCGTGATTGGCGAGCGAGCGCACGATGGTTTCGAGGTCTGCGCGCAATTCCGCGCTGGAGCCGTACGGCTCCCTCGCCGCATGCGGTTCGCGCGGCGGAACATAAGCGCACAGCGCACCTGCGCTCGCCGCGAGCCGCGCATAGATGCCCGCCAGCGCGCGGCGATAGGGCTCGTCCTGGCGGAACGGGGAATCGTCGCCGGAAGCCTCGGCCAGCGCGATCAGTTCGGGCGTGGCGCTCACCAGGCGCCCGGCGAGCGAGAGCTCGCCGCCGAGCAGGTGGACCTGACGGAGGTAATGCGCGAACGCGAGCCGCGCCTGGCGCTGGAGCGCGGCGCGCAGCACCTCGGCGTCGACGTTGGGATTGCCGTCGCGGTCCCCGCCTATCCACGACCCCATGCGCAGCAGGACGGGCAGGTGCCTGGGCGTGCCGGTGTATGCAGCCAGACTGCGTTCCATGTCCGCGTACAGCCGCGGGACCTGTTCGAGAAACGTATCGCGGTAATAGGAAAGCGCATTGTCGATCTCGTCTACCACGCGCAGCTTGGTCAGGCGCAGCATCGCCGTCTGCCACAGCGTGAGTATCGAGGCATAGAGTTCCTGCGCGAGTTCCGCCTGTTCGAGCGGCAGCAACTGCTCGCGGTCGCGCCGTTCGAGCAGCCGCGCGATCTCGCGCTCGCAGTCGAGCGTGCTTTTTCGCTTCACCTCGGTCGGATGCGCGGTCAGCACCGGACTCACCAGGGCGCCGTCGATCCAGGTCTGCAGCGCCGCGGCGCCCACGCCGGCCGCCTCCAGCTGCGCCAGGGCGCGCGCCAGGCTGCCTTCGCGCGGCGGCAGCCCATCGCGCAGCCAGGCGCGCCGCTTCCTCTTCTGATGGCGGTCCTCGGCGATGTTGAGCAGATGCAGAAAGTAGCTGAAAGCGCGCACTACATCGAGGCTCTGGCGCCGCGACAGCGCGTCGAGTTTTCCGGCCAGTTCCGCGCGCACGGCGCCGGCCTCGCCCGCTTGTGCACGGCGAAAGCGCACCGCGGTCTGGCGCACGCTCTCGATCAGTGCATAGCCGGCCTCGCCGGTGCGCTCCTGCAATACCCGGCCAAGGAGCCGCCCCAGCAGGCGGACGTCCTCGCGCAGCTCGGCATCGAGATCGGTCTTGTCGTTCAAATTGGTACCCCTGCCGCTACAAAAGCACGTTTCGCGCCAGGCGACGGGGCATTCAGCTGCGCGCCAGCACGCGATCGGAGACGAAAGGATTGGTCTCGCGCTCCTCGCCGAAAGTCGAGCTCGGCCCGTGGCCGGGGATGAAAGTGACGTCGTTCCCCAGCGGCCACAGTTGCTCGCGGATGGAGCGGATCAGCGTGGCGTGATCGCCGCGCGGCAGGTCGGTGCGTCCGATCGAACCGGCGAACAGCACGTCGCCGACCAGCGCCAGACGGTACTCGGGGCTGAAGAAGATCACGTGGCCGGGCGTGTGGCCCGGGCAGTGGCGCACCTGCAATTCCACCGCGCCGAAGTGCACCGTATCGCCGCCGGCGAGCCAGCGCGCCGGTGTAAACGCGCGCAACTGCGGAAAGCCGAAGCGCAGGCCCTGCTGCGGCAGGTCGTCGATCAGGAAGCGGTCGTCGATGTGCGGCCCCTCGACCGGCAGGCCTAATTCTTCGGACAGCTGCGCCGTCCCGCCGCAGTGGTCGATATGGCCGTGGGTGAGCAGGATTTTCTCCAGCGTCGCGCCCTGCTCCTGCACCGCAGCGAGGATCAGCTCCAGGTCGCCGCCCGGATCGACCACGGCGGCCTTGTTGGTTTGCTCGCACACCAGCAGCGAGCAGTTCTGCTGGAACGGGGTGACCGGAATGACGGTGACTTTCACGCGGACTCTGAAAAAATGACGGTCCCTGAGGACCCACAAACCCTATTTTACCCTCCCGGCAGCGGCGCTCACGCAAACCCGCCTCAGAGCATCGCCAGCGGGCTTGGTCCACGGGGCGGCGCGAACAAGCGATCGAGCTCGGCCAGCTGCGCCGCCGTCAGCACATGATCCAGCGCGCCCAGATTCTCTTGCAGCCGTTCGCGATGGCTGGTCTTCGGTATCACGATCACGTCGTCGCGCACGAGCAGCCAGGCGAGCGCGGCCTGTGCCGGCGTCATCCCGTGGCGCGCGGCGAACCCGGCGAGTTTGTGGTTGCGGACGAGCCGCACCTGCTCCAGCGGCGAATACGCCATCACCGGCACCTGCCGCCGGCGCAGCCAGGGCAGCAGATCCCACTCGATGCCGCGCCGCGCGAGATTGTAGAGCAATTGGTCGGTGGCGACGCCGTCACCGCCCGGCAATTTCCACAGTTCCTGCATATCGGCGAGATCGAGATTGCTGACGCCGTAGTGCCGGATCTTGCCCGCCTCTTTGAGGCGCGCGAAGGCCTGAAGCGTCTCGGCGAGCGGCACACTGCCGCGCCAGTGGAGCAGATACAGATCGATCCGATCGGTTTGCAGCCGGCGCAGGCTGCGCTCGCATGCGGCGCGCACGCCCTGCGCCGACGCATTCTGCGGGCTCACTTTGCTCACCAGGAATACCTCGTCGCGCCGGCCCTGGATCGCCTGCGCAATCAGCTCCTCCGCGCGGCCGTCGCCGTACATTTCCGCGGTGTCGATCAAGCGCGCGCCCAGGTCCAGCCCGAGGCGCAGCGTCGCGATTTCCTCCGTGCGCATGGCGCGGTCGTCGCCGATATTCCATGTTCCCATGCCGAAAGCGGGCACGCACTCGCCCGAGGGCAGGGTAACGGTTTTCATGCGCCGCTCGCCGCCGCACCGAGCCTTGAATCGCGCCGCCGCTGCGCAGATTTCAGCGTTTGCCCCCCGTATCCTTCGCCCTGACCAGCAGCACCGGCACCGGCGTCGTCCGAATCACCTGTTCGGCGTCGCTTCCCAGCACCAGGCGCTTTACGCCGCGACGGCCGTGCGTGCCGAGCACGATGAGATCCGCCCCCCACTTTTTTGCCTGCTGCACGATGAAATCCGCGGCGCGGCCGCCGAAACTTTCCAGCATGAGCGATTCGGGCTTGAGCCCGCTGCGTCGTGCCTGGGCCTCCGCTTTCGCGAGTATCTTCCTGCCCGTTTGACGCAGGATATCGAGCAGATCACCGGTATCCAGGGTC
>DATKUQ010000661.1:0-4136 GCA_035530495.1 Burkholderiales bacterium | reverse complement strand
GCTATATCTTGACGCGAATGCGAGCACGGAGCAACGTACAGCGCTCGAGCGCATTTTCACCGGGCGCGCAGGCGGAGTGATGGGGCGCATTTCGGCGGCGGTGGCCGAATGGCTGCCGGCGCGTGTCGCGCCGATTGAATTTGGGCACGAGGGACGCAGGCGCTGGGCGCGCATACCTGAGGTGCTCGATGTCGAGGTCGAAGGCGTGGAAGGGTCCGTGCCGGGCACCGAATCCTGGATCGACAACGTCCGCCATTTCGTGTCTCGGCGGCTGGCGGCGGCCCGTGCAATCCGGGGCAGCTACCGCGATCATGGCTGGAACTGGAACAGCGTCGGAAGGAACGGCCATTATGCGAGCTTCGAATGGCACGGGCCTTGATCCGGACGCCGCCGTTTCCATGTCCGGGTGCATGAAGATCAGCGGCCACGGAATCTCCCTGGATACCAGCGGCAAGAATGGCTTCTAATCGTCCTTCGCATTCCGGCCCTAGCGGTCCGGCCGTCATTTCGCGTTCGGGCCGGCTGCCGGTCGCGGCCGGCATCGCTGTCCTTTTGGCGCTTTCCTGGGCCTACGTCGCGTCGATGGGCTGGGGCATGCAAAACATGGGCGTGTCGGAAGATTGGCTCCTCATGCCGCGCATGGTGGACTGGAGCGGCACCGATCTGGTGCTGGTGTTCATCATGTGGACCCTGATGATGATCGCGATGATGCTGCCCTCGGCCACGCCGATGCTTTTGCTGTTCTCGAAAATCAGCCACGGTCGCACGAGTGCTGCGCGCGCCCTTTTCGCCACGGGCGCTCTAACGGCAGGCTACATCGCCGTCTGGACGGTTTTCAGTTTGATCGCCACGCTTGCACAGTGGGGCCTCCTGGAGGCGCGGCTCCTCTCGCCAATGATGACAAGCGCAAATCCAGTGCTCAGCGCGACGCTACTCGCCGCTGCGGGTGCGTACCAGTTGACACCGCTGAAGCACGCCTGCCTCGCACGGTGCCGTTCGCCATGGAGCGTTCTGCTGAACGACTGGCACGATGGATTCGTCGGCGCATTCGTCATGGGATTGCGTCAGGGCTTGTATTGCGCCGGTTGCTGCTGGCTGCTGATGGCGCTCCTGTTTGTGTTCGGCGTGATGAGCTTGATCTGGATCGCTGCGCTGTCCCTCCTCGTTCTCCTGGAGAAACTCCTGCGCCAGCCCCGTTGGTTCGCTCAGGGTAGCGGCGCCATGCTGCTCGCATGGGGTGTGCTGGTCGCGGTACGGTCGGTGAGTGGGGTGGGGTGAAGTGAAGGCGGACCCCGACCCGCGGAAGAAGTAGCAGCTTTGCGCGGAGCAGGTTCACCTACCGACGGTTGCGGCCGGAAGCAGCGATTGCACTATTCATCTGGAAGGCGCGCGTCGGCGGCGTACGGTGGGGTATTGGCCGCCTGTCGAATGGAGTTCATGACGCCGCTTGCAAATCCATGCGAGTTGTTCAAGAGCTTGCATGGCGGTGCCAGGTTAGCGTATGATTCAAACAATCGTTTGAAACACGTGTATGGACTCCCATGGCTGAAATCGACACCCGCCAGCGCATTCTCGACACGGCGGAATCCCTGTTCACGGAATACGGCTTCGAGGCGACCACGATGCGCCAGATCACCGGCGCTGCCGCGGTCAACCTCGCCGCGGTCAACTATCACTTCGGCTCGAAGGAAGAACTGATCCGCGAGGTGTTCCGCCGGCGCCTGACCTGGCTCAACCAGCAGCGCCTGAAGGAACTCGATCGACTGGAGGCCGAGGCCGGCGGCAAGCCGCTGAAGCCGAGCCAGATCCTCGAGGTGTTTTTCGGCGTGGCATTGAAAATGGCTGCCGACGCCAAGGGCGGCGGGCGCAACTTCATGCGCCTGCTCGGGCACACCTACTCCAAGCCGTCGGAATTCGTGCGCGGCTTTCTCGCCGAGGAATACGCCGCCGTCATTTCCCGCTTCCGGGCGGCGCTGATCAAGGCGCTGCCGGGGGTCCCGGGGGAAGAAATCCTGTGGCGCTTCCATTTCATGCTCGGCGCCATGTCCTACGCGATTTCCGGCACGGATGCGCTCCACATGGTGGCGGAGGACGCGCTCGACGACGCCGACCCCGAAGCGCTGTATGCGCGCCTGATGAGTTTCATGCTCGGTGGCCTGCGTGCGCCCTTGCCGACGCTGCGCGCGGGATCGGCCAAACAGCCGCGTATCAGCAAGGCGGTATGACGCAAATCAATATCTGCAGCACGCACTCATTCAATCTACAGGGTTAAAGGAGAACAACATGGGTCAATACATCGCACCGCTGCGCGACATGCAATTCGTGCTGCACGAGCTGCTGCAGGTCGAGGACGAACTGAAGCAAATCCCGAAGTACGCCGAGGTGGATGCCGAGACCATCAACCAGGTGCTGGAGGAGGGCGCCAAGTTCACTTCGAAGGTGCTGTTCCCGCTGAACCACAGCGGCGACCGCGAAGGCTGCCATCTGGACAAGTCTACCCACGAGGTCACCACGCCCGGGGGATTCAAGGAGGCGTATCAGCAGTTCGTCGAAGCGGGCTGGCCCTCGCTTACCTGCGACCCTGAGTATGGCGGTCAGGGTTTGCCAGTGATCCTGTACAACCCGTTTTCCGAGATGCTGAATTCCTGCAACCAGGCCTGGTACATGTATCCCGGCCTGTCGCACGGCGCCTACGAATGCCTGCACGAACACGGCACGCCCGAGCAGAAGAGCCTGTACTTGCCCAAGCTGGTCTCGGGCGAATGGACCGGCACCATGTGTCTGACCGAGGCGCATTGCGGCACCGACCTGGGCCTGCTGCGCTCCAAGGCCGAACCGCAGGCCGATGGCTCCTACAAGATCACCGGCAGCAAGATTTTCATCTCGGCCGGCGAGCACGACATGGCCGCCAACATCGTGCATCTGGTGCTGGCGCGCCTGCCCGATGCGCCGGCCGGCACCAAGGGCATCTCGCTGTTCATCGTGCCCAAGTTCATTCCCGCCGCCGACAGCGGCGTGGGCGCGCGCAACGCCATCACCTGCGGCGCGATCGAAGAAAAGATGGGCATACACGGCAACTCCACCTGCCAGATGAACATGGATGCGGCCACCGCCTGGCTCGTGGGACAGCCGAACAAGGGCCTCAATGCGATGTTCGTGATGATGAACGCCGCGCGTCTCGGCGTGGGCATGCAGGGGCTGGGCCAGACCGAAGTCGCCTACCAGAACGCGCTGGTCTACGCCAAGGAGCGCTTGCAGATGCGCAGCCTGTCCGGCGTAAAGGCGCCGAACCTGCCGGCCGACCCGATCATCGTGCATCCGGACGTGCGCCGCATGCTGCTGACGGCGAAGGCCTATGCCGAAGGCGGACGCGCTTTCACTTCCTTCGTGGCCTTGCAAATCGACCGCGAACTGCATCATCCGGATGAAAGCGTGCGCAAGGAGGCGGCCGACCTGGTGACGCTGCTGACGCCCATCGTCAAGGCTTTCATCACCGACAACGGCTGGATCGCGACTTCCGAGGCGATGCAGGTTTACGGCGGACACGGCTATATCGCCGAGTGGGGCATGGAACAGTACGTGCGCGACTCGCGCATCAACATGATCTACGAAGGCACCAACACCATACAGTCGCTCGACCTGCTGGGGCGCAAGGTGCTGATGGACAACGGCGCCAAGCTGAAGAAATTCGGCGCGCTGGTGCAGGCCTTCGTCGAGGAGAACGGCACCGACGAGGCGCTGAGCGAGTTCATCACGCCCTTGGGCGAGCTCGGCGGCAAGCTGACCAAGCTGACCATGGAAATCGGCATGAAAGCGTTTCAGAACCAGGATGAAGTGGGCGCCGCCGCGGTGCCTTACCTGCGCGTGGTCGGTCATCTGGTCTACGCTTACTTCTTCGCGCGCATGGCGAAGATCGCGCTGGAGAAGCTCGATTCCGGAGACAGCTTTTACAAGGCCAAGCTTGCGACCGCACGCTTTTACTATGCCCGGCTGCTGCCGGAAACCGCGATGCTGATCCGCCAGGCGCGCTCGGGCGCAGCGAATCTGCTCGATCTCGAAGCTGAACTGTTTTGAACACCCATGCTTGTCATTCCGAAGCCCCCTCGACTACGCTCGGGACAGGCTCCGGCTGAGGA
>DATKUQ010000660.1:0-2949 GCA_035530495.1 Burkholderiales bacterium | reverse complement strand
AAACATGCTGCGGACGCTCAGCATCCGCGATTTTGTCATCGTCGATTCGCTCGAACTCGAATTCAACTCCGGTTTTACCGTGCTCACCGGCGAAACCGGCGCGGGCAAGTCCATCCTCATCGACGCGCTCGCGCTGGCCCTGGGCGAGCGCGCCGATGCCGCCGTGGTGCGCGCCGGCTGCGAACGCGCCGACGTCAGCGCCGAGTTCGATATCCAGCTCTTGCCCGGACTCGCCCAATGGCTGCGTGCGGGCGAGCTCGAAGGCGATCCCGGTTCGATCCTGCTGCGGCGGGTAATCGACCGCAACGGACGCTCGCGGGCATTCGTCAACGGCCGGCCGGCTACGCTCCTCCAGTTGCGCGAGGCGGGCGAATGGCTGGTCGATATTCACGGACAGCATGCGCACCAATCCCTGCTCAAGCCCGATGCCCAGCGCATCCTCCTCGATACGCACGCGGGCCTTGCGCCGCTCGCGGCCGAGGTGGCGCAGGCGTACAGGCACTGGCAGAAGCTGGCGCAGGCGCGCAGCGAGTACGAGACCAACGCGGCGCGGCGCAACGCCGAACGCGAGCAGCTGCAATGGCAAGCGCAGGAGCTGGAACGCCTGGCTTTGCAGCCGAACGAATGGGAGGCAGTGCAGGCCGAGCACAACCGTCTGGCGCATGCGGCCGGCCTGATCGAGGGCGTGCAGGCGGTGCTCGATACGTTGTCGGAGGCGGACGCCGCCTGCCTGCCGCTGCTCTCGGGCGCGGCTACGCGGCTGGATACCCTGCAAGTCTACGACGTGCGCCTGGGCGAGGCGCTCGAGCTGATCCGCGCGGGCGAGGCGCAGGTGCAGGAGGCGGTGTATGCGCTGCGCCACTACGCCGACCGGGTCGAACTCGATCCGCAGCGGCTGGCGGCAGTGGAGGCGCGCATGGAGGCGATTCACGGGAGCGCGCGCAAGTTCCGCCTTGCGCCGCAGGAATTGCCCGCGCAACTGCTGCAGCTGCAGGCCCGCCTGGCCGAGCTTGAGATTGCGTCGAATCTGGAGGTCCTGGTAAAACAGGAGCAGGCGGCGCGCGCGAGCTACTTTGATCTGGCGGCCAGTTTGAGCACCGGCAGGAAAAAGGCCGCCGTCAAGCTCGGCAGGGAAGTCACGCGGGCGATACAGCAACTCGCCATGGCCGGGGGAAAGTTCGAGGTGGCGCTCAAGCGCTACCCGCCGGAAGGCAGCGTGCACGGCTCGGAACAGATCGAATTTATGGTCGCAGCCAATCCGGGAGTGGACGCGCGCGCGCTGGCCAAGGTGGCCTCCGGCGGCGAACTGTCGCGCATCAGCCTCGCGATCCAGGTTATTACCAGCAAGGCGGCGCTGGTGCCGACCCTGATTTTCGACGAGGTGGACGCGGGCATCGGCGGCGGCGTGGCCGAGATCGTTGGCCGCCAGCTCAAAACGCTGGGGCGCGAGCGACAGGTGCTGTGCGTCACGCACCTGCCGCAGGTGGCGGCGCAGGCCGACCGGCAGTGGTCGGTGAGCAAGGTCGGCGTCGAAGGCGGGGTGAAGGCCGCGGTCTCGGTGCTCGATCAGAAGGGGCGCATCGAGGAGGTGGCGCGCATGCTAGGCGGTACCGAGATCACTGCGACCACGCGCAAACATGCTGCGGAAATGCTGAGTCTGCGTTAAGCTTGCAGAACTGATTCTTTGCAACAGGCAGGGGGGCGATAATGCGTGAAAGGAAGGGGTTAAAATATGCGGCCGGTTCAGCGCGGGTGATTGCGATGGCAGCGCTGGCAGTGATACTCGTTTGCGCCTACGTCGTGTTGGATTTCTACACCGGCGGACAGCAGAACGCGAGCATGGTGGAAGGACGCGGTGGTGCCATCGTCGGCGCGCTGTCTACCTATAGGCGCGAAACCGGCAAGCTGCCCGATGCGCTGGAAAAACTCGTGCCCAAATACCTTCCGTCGCTCGCCAAATGTCCTAATGGCCAACCCTACGCATACAAGCCGGCCGGGGAGGACTTCACACTCACCTGTGAGGACGTGTTGTTCAAGTCCAAGCCCTATCAGTACGATTCCAAATCGCGGGTGTGGGCGGGCTAGTCCGAAGCCATTTAGCGCCTGCGGCCGCGGCTGCCTTAGGGGTCCGCGTGCCGCGTCGGCGGTTTCGGTTTGTGCCGTTCGCCGCGTTGAGATAGAATGCCCGGGCATTTAGGCGCGTAGCTCAGCTGGTTAGAGCATCACCTTGACATGGTGGGGGTCGTTGGTTCGAGTCCAATCGCGCCTACCAAACAACTTTGGTAGCACACTGCATCGAATGCCCCGGGCGGCTCGCCTGGGGCGCGTCTCCAGCATACGCGCCAACCGTCCCGCGCAAAGCGCGAAATCGAATTTAAGCGAGTAGGCGAGCCGACGGCGCGTTGTCGCGCTTGCCCGGAAAATGGCGCGTTTGATCGCCGTTGCGCGCTTCTTTGATAAAACGCAAACTTATTGCATCTTTCCTGTGGCAGCGTACAGCATTTGTTCGCTTAACCAGAGGGGGAATCATGAATCTGAAAGGCAAACTGGCATTCGCAGTCGCGGCTGCAGCGCTCTCGGCCGGGGTGGCGCAGGCAAATCCGATGGTCATCAAGTTCAGCCACGTCGTGGCCGAGGCCACGCCCAAGGGGCAGGCCGCGCTGAAATTCAAGGAATTGGCGGAGAAGCTGCTGCCGGGCAAGGTCGAGGTGCAGGTGTTCCCGAGTTCGCAGCTGTTCGGCGACGCCAAGGAAATGGAGGCGGTGCTGCTCGGCGACGTGCAGTTCATCGCGCCCTCGCTGTCAAAATTTTCGCGGTATACCAAGAAACTGCAGGTATTCGACCTGCCGTTCCTGTTCGACAACATCGACGCGGTGGACAAATTCCAGCATAGCCCGCAGGGCAAGGCGCTGCTCGACTCCATGCTCAGCAAGGGTATCAAGGGCTTGG
>DATKUQ010000659.1:0-3453 GCA_035530495.1 Burkholderiales bacterium | reverse complement strand
GGGTGATCTGCGCCGACAGGTTGCGATTGCGGTAAGGATCGCGATCGGGATTGTAGCCGTAGGTGCCGGGCTTGGTCGCGGAAAAGCTGCCGCTGTCGGTATAGCCCAGGTTGACGTTGAAGCTTGTATTCCCGGTCCTGCCGCCGTAATCGAATGAACCGACGGTGGTGCGATAGCTGCCTGCACCCGCTTCCAGGGAAACGTGCGGCGCACCTTCGCCCTTGCGCGTGAAAATCTGGATCACCCCGGCGACCGCGTCCGCACCGTAGAGCGAGCTCGCTGGCCCGCGCAGAATTTCTATGCGTTCGATCTGGTTGAGCGGAATGTTTTCGAGCGCCGTCGTTCCCACGGTCGACGAGGACAGGCGCTCGCCGTCGATCAGCACCAGGGTCTGCTGCGAACTGCCGCCGCGTATGCTGACGGAAGAAGGGGTGCCGATACCGCCGTTGGTCGTGACCTGCAGCCCGGGCTGGGCCTGCAGCAAGCCGGCCAGGCTGGCCTGAGGCGCGCGCTCGATTTGTTCGCGGGTGATGACGCTGACGTCGCTCGTCAAAACGCTTGCGCGCTCGGGTATGCGCGTTGCGGTGACGACGACTGCGTCCTCGCTGGAGGCTTGGACAGAGGATGCTGCGGCAATAGCGATGAGCAGCGCGGCGCAGCGCAGTTTATTTTGCATGAATTTCTCCCTCGATCGGCCCGCGACCCCGCGGGCGACACAACTGAAACAATCAAGGAAACGCGGGGAGGATCAGAGGCAAGACCGGCGCACTGCTTCCCCGCAGTGTTTCCACCTGTCGCACAAGGCCGGTCTCCGGGCTCGTGGGATCGAGTCTGTCGCCTTCCCGCAAGCATTTGCTTGCAGTGGCGTCTTGACAGACCCGCGCTCACATACCGTTGCGGGGGCAGCACAGGCTTGGGCGCAACCGTGCGCCGTACCTGTTTCCCGTTTCACCCGCCTGCGGGAAGCGCAGGCGGACACCTTGAACGAGTGGCGCTATGTTACACGCTTTCGGGACCCATCGGCGAACAGGTGGAATTCGCCTGTCCGCGGACGAAGCCGCACGGCGCGCACGAACATTACCCGGCCAACCGGCTGAACCGGCCGCTCCCGCCGCGCAGGCTAAGTCGGGAGATTGAGGATCCGGACAATTCTGAGTTGAGTCAGCGAAATTAGGCGGCTTTTTTCATCATGGAAAGAACTTTTAGAGTTGCCTGTTATTACTTGACTTGTCACGATTTTTGAAATTATAGTGTGGCGATGGATGCGGAATTCGACACTCTCGACGGCAAGATCGACCAGTTCCTGCAACTGTGCCAGCGCCTGAAGAGTGAAAACAGGGAATTGAGGCTGCAATTGGTATCGGCGCAGAACGAGGTCAAGCTTCTGGAAGGCAAGGTCGACGGCGCGAAGACCCGCCTCGAGGCGCTGTTGCACCAGATCCCGGAATGAGCACCAAGCCCAAGACCCTGGATGTAAGCATCATGGGGCGCAACTACAGGGTGACCTGCGCCGATGACGAACGCGAGGCGCTGCTCGCCGCAGTCGCTTATGTCGACAAGAAAATGACCGAAATCAAGGCGGCGACCAAGGCCGCCGGCACCGAGCGCGTTGCGGTCATGGCCGCGCTCAATATCGCCAACGAACTGCTCTCGATCAAGATCGGCAGCGGCTTTGACATGGCTGAATTAAAGCGTAGAATGAATTTAGTGCAGTCGAAGCTTGATCAGGCGTTATCGCAGCAGGATTCCCTGTTCTAGATCACGCCCAAACGGGCCAGACCGCGAAGAGTTTCCCTGCGATGCTCGTTTAGGCCATATATTCCTTGAACCAATATATGTGCTGAGGTTGCGGACCATAGCGCCGCTTTTGTGCGCATCCCCTCGCCTCGTGCGAATGCGGATGTACCTACGGCGGCCGGGATGCGACCACTCTGGACTGCAGGTTCAGAGGATGCGGGCCTGACGGCATTTGCGGGGAATCCAATACACCGTAGATCGCAGACCGAATCGCAGACGCAGGGTCTGCGATTTTTGTTTGTACAGGTCCCGATAATGCGCTACTGGCTGATGAAATCCGAGCCCGACGAGTTCAGCATCGACGACCTGGCGCGCGCGCCGCATCGCGGCAGCCCCTGGTTCGGCGTGCGCAATTACCAGGCGCGCAATTTCATGCGTGACCAGATGCAAGTCGGGGACCAGGTGCTGTTCTATCATTCCAGTTGCGCCGAGCCGGGCATCGCCGGCGTGGCCGAGGTCTGCGCCAATGCGCATCCGGACCTGACCCAGTTCGATCCGAAGAGCAAGTATTACGATGCCAAAGCCACACGCGACCAACCACGCTGGGTGAACGTAGACCTGAGGTTCGTGAGGAAAACCCGTCTGCTCGGACTGGGCGAACTGCGCCAGCACCCGGAGCTTGCCGGCATGCGCCTGCTCGCGCGCGGCAACCGCTTGTCCATCACTCCTCTGGATCCGCGCGAATGGAAATTCATCACCACCAGGCTACTCAAATAAAATGCCCAAGCTAAAAAACGACACGCTGATACGCGCGCTGCTGCGCCAGCCTACCGAGTACACGCCGATATGGCTGATGCGCCAGGCAGGCCGCTACCTGCCGGAATACAACCAGACGCGCAGCCGCGCCGGCAGCTTTCTCGGCCTGTGCAAGAATCCGGGCTACGCCACCGAGGTCACGCTGCAACCGCTGGCGCGGTTCGAGCTCGACGCCGCCATTCTGTTCTCGGACATACTCACCGTGCCCGACGCCATGGGGCTGGGGCTTTACTTCGCCGAAGGCGAAGGGCCGAAGTTCGAACGACCGCTGCGCGACGAATGGGCCATACGCGATCTGGCAGTGCCCGATCCGGGCGCCGAATTGCGCTATGTGCTCGACGCGGTCAGCGAAATCCGCCGCGCACTCGGCGGCAGCGTGCCGCTGATCGGCTTCGCCGGCAGCCCATACACGCTGGCCTGCTATATGGTGGAGGGCGGCGCGAGCGACGACTTCCGCACCATCAAGACCATGCTTTATGCGCGGCCCGATTTGTTGCATCGCATACTCGAAGTCAACGCACAGGCCGTGACCCACTATCTCAACGCCCAGATCGAAGCCGGCGCGCAGGCGGTGATGATTTTCGATACCTGGGGCGGAAGCCTCTCGCATGCGGCCTACCGCGAATTCTCGCTCGCCTATATGCAGCGCATCATCGCCGGCCTGAAACGCGAGCACGCGGGCGCACGCATTCCGGCCGTCGTGTTCACCAAGGGTTGCGGTAACTGGCTCGAAGACATCGCGGCCACCGGCTGCGATGCGGTCGGTCTCGACTGGGGCGTGGATATCGGCGGCGCGCGCGCGCGCATCGGCGACCGTGTTGCACTGCAGGGCAACCTCGATCCGGCCGTGCTGTTCGCGCCTGCAGAAGTAGTGCAGCGCGAAGCCGAAAAGACCCTTGC
>DATKUQ010000658.1:0-3269 GCA_035530495.1 Burkholderiales bacterium | reverse complement strand
CACGCCTTCGAGCAGCGCGGCCACCGAGGACGCGTGGCACAACCGCGTGCAATGGTCGACGTTGTTGGAGCCAAAGCCGGTGCGCACCAGCTTCTGGAACAGATAGGCCTCCTCGTTCGAACCCTTGGCCGAGCCGAAACCGGCCAGCGCGTACTTGCCATAGGTATCGCGGATATCGCGCAAGCCCTTGGCCGCGAATTCCAGCGCCTCGTCCCAGCTCGCCTCGCGAAAAGCTTCGCGCCAGTTGTCCGGATCGACGGTGAAGTCCCCGGTCTTGGGCACGCCGGGCTTGCGGATCAGCGGCTTGGTCAGGCGCTGGCGATGGTGCGCATAGTCGAAACCGTAGCGCCCCTTGACGCACAGGCGGCCGTGATTGGCGGGGCCGTCGCGGCCCTGGACGTGGACGATCTTGTTGTCGGTCACGTGGTAGGTGAGCTGGCAACCGACGCCGCAGTAGGGACAGACCGAATCGACTGTCTTGTCCGCCACGGTCAGCGCCGCATTGCGCGCCGGCATCAGCGCGCCGGTCGGGCAGGCCTGCACGCACTCGCCGCAGCCGACGCAGCTTGACGCGCCCATCGCATCGTCGAAATCGAACACGATCTTCGCATGCTCGCCGCGGAAGGCGTAGCCGATCACGTCGTTCACCTGCTCCTCGCGGCACGCGCGCAGACAGCGCGTGCACTGGATGCAGGCATCCAGATTCACCGCAATCCCCGGGTGCGAAAGGTCAGCCTTGGGCTGCGAACGCGGCGCGAAGCGCGGCTTGCCGACGTTCAGCTTCTGCACCCACTGATCGAGCTCGGAAGCAGGCGTATAGGACTCCTGCGGCATGTCCGAGAGCAGCAGCTCGAGGACCATTTTCTGGCTGGCGACGGCGCGCGCGCTGTCCGTCGTGACTTCCATGCCGTCCTTGGGCGTGCGGCAGCACGAGGGCGCGAGCGCGCGCTCGCCCTTGATCTCGACCACGCAGGCGCGGCAGTTGCCGTCGGGGCGCAGCCCCTCCTTGTAGCACAGGTGCGGGATGTCGATGCCGTAGTGCTTGGCCGTCTGGATGATGGTTTCGTCGGCGCGGCCCACCACGCTCTTGCCGTTCAGCTTGAACTCCACCGGCAGCGCGGCGATTTCCTGTTTCGTGATTGCAGTCATAGGTTTTCCTTTCTGCGATCGTTCACGCAAGCTCGTGCGCAAAATATTTCATTACGCTGAGCACCGGGTTGGGCGCGGCCTGGCCCAGGCCGCAGATCGATGCGTCTATCATCACCTGTGAGAGTTCCCTGAGCAGCGCCTGGTTCCATTTCGGCGCATCGAGCAGTTTCAGCGCCTTGGCCGTGCCCACGCGGCATGGCGTGCACTGGCCGCAGGACTCATCGGAAAAGAAATGCATCAGGTTGCGCGCCGCATCGGTGGCGCGGTCGCGGTCCGACAGAATCATCACCGCGGCCGAGCCGATGAAGCAGCCGTAGGGCTGCAGGGTGTCGAAATCGAGCGGAATGTCCCCCATGGAAGCAGGCAGGATGCCGCCCGAGGCGCCGCCGGGCAGATACGCGTAGAACGCCTGGCCGTCCTGCATGCCGCCGCAGTATTCCGCGATCAGCTCTTTCACCGTGATGCCGGCGGGCGCAAGATGCACGCCCGGCTTTTTCACCCGTCCCGAGACCGAGAAAGCCCGCAGCCCCTTTCTCTCATGGCGCCCGTGGCCGGCAAACCAGGCTGCACCCTTTTCCAGGATTTCGCGCACCCAGTACAGCGTCTCCATGTTGTGCTCCAGCGTCGGACGGCCGAACAGGCCGACCTGGGCCACGTAGGGCGGTCGCAGGCGCGGCATGCCGCGCTTGCCTTCGATCGACTCGATCATCGCCGATTCCTCGCCGCAGATATAGGCGCCCGCGCCGCGCCGCAGGTGGATCGGCGGCAGCGCACAGGGCGGATCGGCCTGCAGCGCGGCGATTTCCTTCTCCAGGATCGCGCGGCAGCCGGCATACTCGTCGCGCAGATAGATGTACACCTCGGAGATGCCGGCGGTCCAGGCGGCGATCAGCGCGCCTTCGAGAAAGCGGTGCGGATCGCGCTCGAGGTAGTAGCGATCCTTGAACGTGCCCGGCTCGCCCTCGTCGATGTTCACCGCCAGCAGCCGTGGCTCGGTTTCGGCGCGCACGATTTTCCACTTGCGCCCGGCGGGGAAACCCGCCCCGCCCAGACCGCGCAGGCCGGAATCCTCCATCACCTGCGTCAACGCGCGGTAGTCGCGCTTGCCGGCAAGGCATTGCTGCAGAATGGCGTAGCCGCCGCGCTTCCGATATTCGGCGTAAGCGATGTACTTGCCCGGCTGGTGCTTGAGCGCCTTGGCCGCAACCAGCTTTTTCACCCCCTCCGGCGTCGCATGCGGCAGCGGATTCTGCCCGACCACGGCCACCGGCGCGCTCTCGCAGCGACCGACGCAGGGCGCCGCAATCACGCGCACTTCGCGGCCGAGTATGCCGGGCAATTTTGCAAGCAGTTCCTTCGCCCCGGCCAATTCGCAGGCCAGCGATTCGCATACGCGCACCGTGATCGCCGCCGGCGCCGCATCCCCCTCCTTCACCACGTCGAAGTGATGATAAAAGGTCGCGACCTCGTAGACCTCGACCAGGGCCATGTTCATTTCCGTGGCCAGCGCAACCAGGTGGGCCGCGGACAAACAGGCGTAGCGATCCTGGATCCTGTGCAGGTGCTCGATCAACAGATCGCGCCGGCGCGGCGCATCGCCGAGCAGCGCGCGCACTTCGCTGAGCGCCTTGGGATCGGGCGTGCGCCCCTTGAGCGTAGCGCGCAGCTTGCGCTCGGGCTTGATTGCGATGATGGCTTGATTCACAAATGTCCTCTTTGGTCGGTTTTAACTAGGAAGCGATGCCCCCTGCTCCCCAAGGAGACTTTCCCCCTGGAGGGGATCGAGACCTTCGGGCACAAATCCACCAACTCGAGAAAGCTCCGATTGCGTCGGGGGCTCAGAGCTTCCCCTGTGCAAATGAGTTTGCTTTCAAAGACACCTGCGATCTGCCTTGCTGCAGACCACATCGGGCGCGGGCTCCTGGATTACACAGGCTCACCCGCCCCCGTTCTTTAGACCGACTACCGCCAACAAACTTTAGACCCGGACAGCGGCGAATACGTTCAGCTCGAATCCGCGCGCAGCCGGCCCGTGCCTGCTAAACCTTCAATATCGCCTTGAGTGTCTTGCCCATTTCAGCAGGATTGCGCGTCACTTTGATGCCGCAGGCCTGCATCAC
>DATKUQ010000657.1:0-4116 GCA_035530495.1 Burkholderiales bacterium | reverse complement strand
GATCACTACGGCGTGGTCCTCGAGGCCGGCGAATTGAAGCTCGCGTTCGAGGCCGAGCGCGGCTCGTTCAGCGTGTTCTATTATGACAACCGCCTGCCGGTCGATCCGCGCGACTACCCGCGCGTGCTCGAGCGCGCGCTGCGCTCGCTGGAGGGCATGCAGGTGGCCGAAGACGCCGTGGCCGAGGCCGCCAGTCTGGCCGCCGCGTTCGCGCACCTGCCCTCGCGCAACGAGACCGCAGCGGAAAAGACCGCCGAACGCAACCGCGACAAGGAGCTGCACAAGCGGCGTCTGGCGCAACTCGTGCGCGATCATCCCGCAATCGCCGAGGCGATCGGGCACGCGGTGCACGCCGTCAACGGCACGCCCGGGCAGCGCGCCAGCTTCGATGCCCTGGACGCACTGCTCGAAGCGCAGGCCTACCGGCTTGCGTTCTGGCGCGTGGCCTCGGACGAGATCAACTATCGGCGGTTTTTCGACATCAACGATCTCGCCGCGCTGCGCATGGAAAACGAGGCGGTGTTCAACGCGACGCACGCTTTCGTGCTCGGGCTCGCCGCCGAGGGCAAGGTGGATGGCCTGCGCATCGACCACTCCGACGGCCTGTACGATCCGGCGCAGTATTTCCGCCGGCTGCAGGAACACTACGCGCGTCTCGCCGGTCTGGATGCGCCGGCAGATGAGCCGGACGGGCGGCCCGCGCGGCCCTTGTACGTGGTGGTGGAGAAAATCACCGCGCGCCACGAACACGTCCCCACCACCTGGGCGGTGCACGGCACCACCGGCTACCGCTTCGCCACGGTGGTGAACGCCCTGTTCGTCGACCGCCAGGCACGCGCCAAGCTCGGCCGCGTCTGGCGCACGTTCACCGGCGAAAGCGTCGACTTCGACGAAATCGCCTATCGCGGCAAGCGCGACATCACGCGCGGCGCGCTCGCCTCCGAGTTGACCGTGCTCGCTACCGAGCTGTTGCGCATCGCGCGCGCCGACCGGCGCACGCGCGACTATACGTTCAATACGCTGCGCCGCGCGATCGCGGAGACCGCGGCCTACTTTCCCGTCTATCGCACTTACGTCGCCGACGGCCTCACGCCGCAGGACCGGCGCTATATCGACTGGGCGATCGCCCATGCGCGCAAGCGGATCCGCGCGGCCGACGCGACCGCGTTCGACTTCCTGCGTATGGTGTTGCTCGTCAGTCCGCCGGGGGACGCGCCGCCGGCACTGAAGGAGCACTACCGCGCTTTCGCGATGAAGTTCCAGCAGTTCACCTCACCGGTCGCGGCCAAGGGCGTCGAGGACACCTCGTTCTACAATTTCAACCGCCTGGTTTCGCTGAACGAGGTCGGCGGCGACCCGGACATGTTCGGCATGACGGTGTCGGCGTTTCACGGCGCGAGCGCCGACCGCGCCCTGCGCTGGCCGCATACCATGCTCGCCACTTCGACCCACGACAACAAGCGCGCCGAAGATGTGCGCTGCCGCATCGACGTGATCTCGGAAATGCCCGCTGCCTGGCGCCTGGCGCTGCGCCGCTGGAGCCGCATGAACGCCGGCCAGCGGCGTACGCTCGACGGCGCCGCTGCGCCCTCGCGCAACGACGAGTACCTGCTGTACCAGACGCTGCTCGGCACCTTCCCGAACGAGACACTGGATACCACCGGGCTCGAGGCCTACCGCGAGCGCATCGAGAGCTATATGCTGAAGGCCGCGCGCGAAGCCAAGCGCTACACGAGCTGGGTCAACGTCAACGCCGAGTACGAGGAAGCGCTGGCCGGATTCGTGCACGCGCTGCTCGGCCGGCTGGAAGCGAATCCGTTTCTCGACGACCTGCGCCTGCAGGCCGGGCCGATCGCATGGTTCGGCATGTTGAACAGCCTGTCGACGGCGCTGGTGAAGCTGAGCTCGGCCGGCGTTCCGGACTTCTACCAGGGCAGCGAGGTCTTCGACTTGAGCCTGGTCGACCCGGACAACCGCCGGCCGGTGGACTATGCGCGCCGTCAGGCCTTGCTCGGGGAACTGCAGGCGATCGCCGCGGGTCCGGCCGAAGCACTGCCGGTTGCGGTGCGCGCCTTCTTCGACGCCCCCTACGACGGCCGCGCCAAGCTCTGGCTGACGTGGCGCGCGCTGCAGTTCCGGCGCGCGCACGACGAGTTGTTCCTCAAGGGGGATTACCTGCCGCTGGCGGTTTCAGGCGAGCGCTCGCGCCATGCGCTCGCCTATGCGCGCCGCCTGGGCGAAGCCGGAATCGTGGCCATAGCGGGCCGGCTGTTCGCATCCATGGGTCTGGAGCACGGCGCGCTTCCCGTCGGCGCAGCGGCCTGGGGCGACACCGTGCTGGACCTGTCGTTCCTGCCCGAGGGTGCGCAGCTGGTGAACGTGCTCACCGGCGAAGTCCTGGAGCCCGACGCATCACGCCATCTGGCGCTGGCGCGCGCGCTGGCGCAGTTTCCGGGTGCACTGCTCGCCTATGGCGCAGCGTCCGCCTCGCAAAAAACACCGAAGCAGAAGGAGTGATCGATGGAACAATTGCTGCACAAGATGGAATTTCTCAACATTGCCCAGTGGGACCACGGTTTTGTCACGCTGCTGCGCGTGGTGCTGATCGCAGTGGCGGCATGGATCGCACTCGGCGTGACGCAGCGCCTGATCCGGATGTTCCGCGAGCGCCTCACGCGGCGCATGGAGGACCGCGAGCAGGTGAAACGGGTGGAAACGCTGGGCCGGGTGTTCCGCTATCTCGCCGCGGTGACCATCGTGGTGGTCGCCGTCACCCTGATCCTGAGCGAACTCGGCATCGCCATCGCACCCATACTGGGCGCCGCCGGCGTGATCGGCTTGGCGGTGGGCTTCGGCGCGCAAAGCCTGGTGAAAGATTATTTCGCCGGCTTTTTCATTCTGCTTGAGAACCAGATGCGCCAGGGGGACGTGGTGGATATCGCGGGCAAGGCCGGGCTGGTCGAGGAGATCACGCTGCGCTACGTGAGGCTGCGCGACTACGACGGCAACGTGCATATCGTGTCCAACGGCCTGATCACCACGGTCACCAACATGAGCCGCGGCTACGCGCAATCGGTGGTGGACGTAGGCGTAGCCTACCGCGAGGACACGGACGAGGCGGTAGGCGTGATGCGCGAGATCGGCGCGGAAATGCGCGCCGACCCGGTGTTCGGTCCGAAGATCCTGGACGATCTGGAGATTGCCGGCGTGGACAAGTGGGACGACTCGGCGGTCATCCTGCGCTGCCGCTTCAAGGTGCAGCCGCTGGAGCAGTGGGGCGTGCGGCGCGAGTATCTGCGCCGCCTGAAGAAGGCGTTCGACGCGCGCGGCATTGAAATTCCATTCCCGCATATGACCATCTACGCCGGCGTGGCCCGCGACGGCAGCGCGCCGGCCTTCCGCGTGCAGAGTACAAGCCAAAACGCAGAAAGGAGCTGAGTGTTCCTATGCATACCCCGCCCTCAAGCGACGACGAAACGCTCATCGAAACCTGCCGGCAGAAGTCGGTGGAATTGCTGCGCACCAACCTTTCGCCGCAGGGCATACTCGCTGCGACTCCCGGCGCGCGCGCCGAGTCGCGCGGCTACGCGGCGATATTCGGGCGTGACGCCGCGGTGTGCGCCATCGGCATGGCGCTGTCCGGAGACGCGCTGCTCGAGAAGGAGGCGGCGACCGGCCTGGTCACGCTCGCAGGATACCAGGCAAAAAACGGCCAGATCCCGAAATTCGTCGACCTGCGCGGGCAGGAGGCGGACTTCTGGTACCTGGGCTGCATCGACGCCACGCTGTGGTGGCTGATCGCGCTCGATTACCTCGATGGCCGCAATCCGGCCGGCGCGCTGCGGCAGCGGCTGGAAGCCAAAGTCGCGAAGGCCATCCAGTGGCTGGAGGCACAGGAGCACCAGCGCTTTTTCCTGCTGCAGCAGAACGAAGCGAGCGACTGGGCCGACATCATGCCGCGCTCGGGCTTCGTGCTCTACACCAACGCGCTCTGGTACTGCGTCAAACAGCTCTACGGTCTGGAGCGCGCCGAGGAGACGCGCTCGAATTTCAACCAGCTGTTTCATCCGTTCAGCGCCGCGCTGTCCGAATATCGGCGCGCGCGCCTGTTGACGC
>DATKUQ010000656.1:0-5533 GCA_035530495.1 Burkholderiales bacterium | reverse complement strand
AGTGGGGGGAGAGCTTGCGCCTCATCTCGGCGCGAGTATGCTCCCGCCGCGCAAGCATGGCCAGAGCCCGCCCGCGCAGCGAGATTTCCCTGTTTACCATGGGTATTGCGCCCCGGCGTTACCCCGCTACGACACTCAGGGCGGCGGGCTTCGCGCCCGGATTTTTCACGCCGACCGCCTCGCGCACGCGGGCTTCGATCTCGATGGCAAGTTCCGGATGCTCCCGGAGGTACTCGCGCGCGTTATCCTTGCCCTGACCGATCTTGTCCTTTTTGTAGGCGTACCAGGCGCCGGATTTCTCGACGATGTCATGCTTCACGCCCAGCTCCAGGATTTCGCCTTCGCGCGAAATTCCCTCGCCGTAGAGAATGTCGAACAGCGCCTCGCGGAACGGCGGCGCCATTTTGTTCTTCACCACTTTCACGCGCGTTTCATTGCCCACCACTTCATCGTTCTTCTTGATCGAGCCGATGCGGCGAATGTCCAGCCGCACCGAGGCGTAGAACTTGAGCGCGTTGCCGCCGGTGGTGGTCTCGGGGCTGCCGAACATGACGCCGATCTTCATGCGGATCTGATTGATGAAAATCACCAGGGTGTTGGTACGCTTGATGTTGGAGGTGAGCTTGCGCAACGCTTGGCTCATCAGGCGCGCCTGCAGGCCCATCTGCGGTTCGCCCATCTCGCCCTCGATCTCGGCCTTGGGCGTCAGCGCGGCCACCGAGTCGACCACCACCACGTCGACCGACCCCGATCGCACCAGCATGTCGGCGATTTCGAGCGCCTGCTCGCCGGTGTCGGGCTGCGAGATGAGCAGGTCCTCGACTTGCACCCCTAGCCTCTGCGCGTACTGCGGGTCGAGCGCGTTCTCCGCGTCGATGAAGGCGGCGGTGCCGCCCAGTTTCTGCATCTCGGCGATCACCTGCAGCGTCAGTGTCGTTTTGCCCGAGGATTCCGGCCCGTAGATTTCGACCACGCGGCCGCGCGGCAGCCCGCCTACGCCCAGCGCGATGTCCAGACCGAGCGAGCCGGTGGAGACCACCTGCACGTCGTCCTGGATCGCAGCCGAATCCATACGCATGATGGAACCCTTGCCGAACTGCTTTTCGATCTGCGCCAGCGCTGCCGCGAGGGCTTTCGTTTTGTTGTCATCCATGAATATCTCCTTCAGTTTCGGTGGCAATGCGTGCATCGACAAACACCGGGTTTCCGGCGTATGACTGTATTTTTATACAGTTCGTGAATTTATGCAACCCCCCCCAATGGATACAGCGGTCGAAATGGGGTAAACGGAGTCGCTACAAGGCGCGGCCGGCGCGAATCACCCCGACGGCCAAGCCTTCGATGACGAATTCCTCGCGCCGCGTATCGACAATGATGGGCTCGAATTCCGGGTTCTCGGGCAGGAGTTCGACGATCGCGCCGCGCCGGCGCAGCCGTTTCACGGTCACCTCGTCGTGCAGCCGCGCAACCACGACCTGCCCGGCGCGGGCTTCGCCAGTCTTGTGCACGGCGAGCAGGTCGCCATCGTGAATGCCGGCATCGCGCATGCTCATGCCGCGCACCTTGAGCAGATAGTCGGCGCGTGGCTTGAACAGCGCCGGATCGACCTGGTAATGCGCCTGTATGTGCTCCTCGGCCAAGATGGGCGAGCCGGCGGCGACGCGCCCGATGAGCGGAATGCCGCCGCCATCCTTTAGGCGGATGCCGCGCGCCGAACCCTTTACGATCTCTATCGCGCCCTTGCGCTCGAGCATGCGCAGGTGTTCCTCGGCTGCATTATGCGAACTGTAGTCCATGGCCTCGGCGATCTCGGCGCGCGTGGGCGGAAGGCCGGTGGTCTCGATCGACTGGCGAATTAACGCCAGAATTTCCTGCTGCTTGGAGGTCAGCGCTTCCATGGGGACACCCTGAGTTGCCGCGGAGCCTGTATCTTTATACAGTTTCCGCCCGCAGTCAAGTACCCCCTGCAGCTCGGAGCGTCTACGCTGCAGCCAGATGCACCGGTATGCGCTTGGAACCGAATTGCTGTTTGAGGTCGAACGCCTGATAGCGTCCGGCGACTGCGCCGCCGCATTCAAGGCAATGCCCGTCTGCGCTCAAGCGGTAATCCAGGAGCCGGTACCAGTCGCGCACGATCAGCGCCTTGCCGCAATGCGGGCAATAGGTACTGCCGCCCTCGGTGTCGTGCACATTGCCGGTATAGACGTAATGCAGGCCGCGCCCCCGGGCGATCCGGCGCGCCCGCGTCAGCGTATCCACCGGCGTGTCCGGAATGTCGGTCATTTTCCAGTCCGGATGGAAAGCGGAGAAATGCAGCGGCACGTCCGTTCCGAGTTCCTGGGCGATCCATGCGGCGAGCGCTTCGATCTCGGCGTCGCTGTCGTTTTTGCCCGGAATCAGCAGCGTGGTTATTTCCAACCAAACACCGGTCTCGTGCTTCAGATATTTCAGCGTATCGAGCACCGGTGCGAGATGGGCGCCGGTCAGTTTGACGTAGAAGTCGTCGGTAAAGGCTTTGAGATCGACATTGGCTGCGTCCATCTTGGCGTAGAACTCGCGCCGCGGCGCATCGTGCATATAACCCGCGGTCACCGCCACCGTCTGGACACCGACGGCATGGCAGGCATCGGCGACATCCATCGCGTATTCGGCGAATATCACCGGATCGTTGTAGGTGAAGGCCACGCTCTTGCAGCCCAGCCTTTGCGCCGCCTGCGCGATCGCTTCCGGGCCGGCCGCGTCGGCCAGGCTGTCCATGTCGCGCGATTTCGAGATGTCCCAGTTCTGGCAGAACTTGCACGCGAGGTTGCAGCCGGCGGTGCCGAAGGAGAGCACACTGGTTCCCGGATAGAACTGGTTGAGCGGTTTTTTCTCGATCGGATCGACGCAATAGCCGGAGGAGCGGCCATAAGTGGTGAGCAGCATCTGATCACCCTCGCGCATGCGCACGAAACAGAGCCCGCGCTGGCCCTCGTGCAGGCGGCAGTCGCGCGGGCACAGATCGCACTGCATCCTGCCGTCAGGCAACAGATGCCACCAGCGCGCAGGATATTTGCTTTCGGCGACGCTCATAAGCTGTTCCCCCTCTGCACCTCCTCCTTCCACTTCAGCACACTGTAGCGCTGGATGCGGCATCTGGCCGTGCTCAGTTGCGGCGAAAGGCCGGCCTTGCGCTTGAGTTCGGCGACGAACTGCTCCGGATCGGGCAGCCCTTCCCACACCTGCGGCAGGAACGTGCCGCGCGCCCCGCCGCATTCCAGGATCAGCCCGTCCTCGCCGGGTCGCAGCTGAGCGATCAAGTCGGCGTGATCGGCAAACGCGAGCACTTTGGGCGTCGACAAGAGCGAGACCTCGACGCGCGTGGCGGCGAGTTCTTCACGCGCGAGCGGCGCGAAACGCGGGTCCGACAATGCCGCGGCGCTGGCGTTGCGGCTTACGTCCTCGCCCAGCGGACGCTGCGCTTCCAGGCTGCCGAGGCAGCCGCGCAGCCTGCCATTCTGGGTCAACGTGACGAAACTCGCGCGCAGCGGCTTGAGCCAGGTTGCGTCCGGCAGAGGCTTGGGCCCGGCGACCCCCAACGCCGCGTCGATGCTGCCTCTTGCGATACCCAGCAGGGTGCGCCCATGTGCCGCCGTAAAACGCGGCGCACCGTCCCAAAATGCGAACGAACCGTAGCCCACCACGCGACCGCGGCCGCCGGCGGTATCGCCGGAATTGCGCAGATCGAGCAGTTCCACATTCAAGCCGCGATGCCTCGCCGCAAGGAGCAGTCCGGCGACCGGGGTCGCACCGCAGGCCTGCTCATGGTCGATAGCAGTGGAGAAATCGAGTATCGCCCGGGCGGTCCCCCGGTCGATCGTGCGCGCCTCGTAGTAGCTGTGGTAGTGAGACAGGTCCGAACTGACGACGATCAGCGTCTCCTCGCCGCCCCAGAGCTTCTCAATGACCTCGGCCACCTCAGACGGCGTAGCCGCGCCTACGGCCAGCGGCACCAGGCTGAATTCACCCAGCACCCGCTGCAGAAACGGCAGTTGCACCTCCAGCGCGTGCTCTTCGGCATGCACCGCACTGCTCACCACGACCTGCGTCAGTCCCGCGAGGGACCCGACCGCCGCGCGGTCTATCGGTACTTGGCCCAGCGGCGTCGCGAACGCGGATGCGTCCGGCAGCGCAAGGCCGCGCACCGGCACGCGATGGCACGGACCGAGCAGCACCACGCGGCGCACGATGCCGCGCGCAGGGCGCAGTCTGTCGTAAGCCTCGGCGGCGACGCCGCCGGAATAGATGTAGCCCGCGTGCGGCACGATCAGCGCCTTGGGAAAACCGGGAACCAAGCCACCGCCGGCGCTGTGCACGAGCAACTCGTCCACTTCCCCGGCCAATTCGCCTGGAGCGGCGGGATAGAACATGCCGGCGACAGCGGCAGGACGAAGCGGTAGCATGAATTGAATGTGGGGGCGGTTTCAATTCATTCTAGACCCGCAGGTGGCGGGGTCAAGCCCGGGGTGCCTTTCCCCTGATTTCAAGGAACTCCAGCAAGGTCTGCAGCGCGAACGCCACCGACTGGCGCCGCACGCTTTCGCGGTCCCCCTCGAATTGCCGCGTTTGCGCGTTTGGCGACGCGTCTTTGCGCGACCAGGCAAAACACACGGTGCCCACCGGCTTTTCGGGTGAGCCACCGCTGGGGCCAGCGATGCCGGTGATCGCCAGCGCCACCTGCGCGCGACTGTGGACAAGCGCACCGGCCGCCATTTCGCGCGCCGTCTGCTCGCTCACCGCCCCGTGCCTGGCCAGGGTGTCGGCGCTTACCCCGAGCATCTCCTGCTTGGCGGCGTTCGAATAGCTGACAAAACCGCGATCGAACCAGTCCGAGCTGCCGGCGACGCCCGTGACCGCCTGGGCGACCCAGCCGCCAGTGCAGGATTCGGCAGTGGCAAGCATCAAGCCTTGCGCCTTCAGCTTTGCGCCCAGGCGCGTCGCCAATGCGGTGAGCGCGTCAGAGGACATCCGGCATCAGCCCAATGCGGTCTTGCATACGGCCATGGCCAGCAGCGTATAGAACGCCGCGAGAATATCGTCCAACATCACCCCCAGGCCTCCTTTCAGCCGCGCGTCGACCTGGCGTATCGGCGGCGGCTTGAGCACGTCGAACAAGCGGAAGCCGAAAAACGCAAACGCCTGCCACTGCCAGGCCGCAGGCGTCATCATCAGCACCAGCTGGAACGCGACGATCTCGTCCCAGTTCATGCCGCTGTGATCGGCGACCCCCAGATCGCTCCCGGTGCGCGCGCAGGCCCACACGCCGAGCAGGAACATGGCCGCGATGAGCGCCAGCAGCGCCAGCGGCCCGTAGGGCGCGAGCCACGCGCTGACTAACCAATAGACCGGAAAACCGAGCAGCGTACCGACCGTGCCGGGCGCAAAGGGAGACAGTCCGGTGCCGAAACCGAGCGCAATGAAACGCGCCGGATGCGCGAGCATGAAGCCGGCGCTGGGGCGCAGGATGGGATCAACTGCCAAAGTGATCAAAACC
>DATKUQ010000655.1:0-2812 GCA_035530495.1 Burkholderiales bacterium | reverse complement strand
GCCCGGCGTGCTTTCGCAACGGCCGGACAATTCGACGTAACCCTGGGCGGCAGTAGCGATGTTGGAGGTTGGCGTATCGTCGACAATCCGCAGCCGACGATAGACTCCGATCCAGGCAGCCAGGCTGATCACTGCGATCAGAGACCAGCCGATGAGCCATCCGGTGCGGCTTCCAACCGCCATGCCGATGGCCAGCAGCACGAGCTGCGCTCCTCCCAGGAGCACCTGCAGGTAGAAGTGTCTGAGGGCAGATCTCATGCTGAATCCGGCGCCGGGCGCCCGAGCACCGTGCGGGCCGTCACGTCAGGCTGAAAACAGCGTTTTTACGTCGACATCGGTAACTTCAGCTGAATCGAAGTGCAGCAGCTTTGCCGCGCGAAAGGCAAAGGCATTCGCGATAATCGAATCCGGGAACTGTTCGATGCGCACATTGTTGACGTTGACCGATTCGTTGTAGAACTCGCGCCGGTCCGCGATCGCGTCTTCCAGCTGCGTGATCCGGCTTTGCAGCTGCTTGAAGTTCTCGTTGGCTTTCAGGTCCGGGTAGGCTTCGGCGACCGCGAACAGCCCCCCCAGACTCGAACGCAGCGCCGTCTCGGCCGGGCCGAGGGCGCCGATGTCCTGCGCCGCGCGGGCATCGTGCACAGCGGAGCGGGCGCGGGTGACCTTCTCCAGGGTTTCCTGTTCGAACTGGCGGTATTGTTTGCAGACCTCCACCAGTTTCGGAATTTCGTCATGGCGCTGTTTGAGCAGCACGTCTATGTTGGCCCAGGCGAGCGCCACGTTGTTCTTGACCGTGACCAGGCCGTTATAGAGCATTATCGCGTACAGGACCGCGACGATGATAAGTCCCAGAACGATCCATCCTCCCATGGCCCCCCCCTATTTCGATGCGCGATGGGTATCGACACAGCGCTGCAGTGTACGCCGGGACACCTGAATTCGTCCAGAATGCGGCCGGCTGGCAGAGATGTTCCGCCGACCTCTTTTTCTGGATTACCATAGGGTCTGCAAAGAGGGAGCGCAAGCATGCCGGACCGCGCAAGAAATCAGGTGGTCATCCTTCACGGCTGGTCCGATACTTCGGATTCATTCGCGCCGCTGGCGAATTTTCTCGAGGCCCGGAACTTCCGCACGCTCGACCTGTTTCTCGCCGATTATCTCTCGATGGACGACGATGTTTCGATCGAGGATGCAGCGAAGGCGATGCAGGCGGCACTCGCGGCCAGGATCGCCGACGGAGAACTCAAGCCGCCGTTCGACCTGATCGTGCATTCGACCGGCGGCCTGGTGGCGCGCACCTGGCTCGCAGCCTACTGTGCCGGCCTGAATCCCGCGCGCATGCCGGTGCAACGCCTGCTGATGCTCGCGCCGGCCAATTTCGGCTCCAAGCTGGCCGACGTGGGCCAAACCATTCTCGGCCGCGTCGTCAAAGGCTGGGACCACGGCTTCCATACCGGCCGCCTGATGCTCGACGGCCTCGCGCTGGGTTCGCAATTTCAGTGGGATCTCGCCTCGCGCGATCTGTTCGCGCCGGACGCGGACGAGGCGGCGCCGGTCTACGGCGCGGAGCTTGTCTGGCCATTCGTCATAGTCGGCTCGATGCCCTACCAGCACGGATTGCGGCAGATGGTGAACGAGACCGGTTCCGATGGCACGGTACGCGTCGCGGCCGCCAACCTGAATGCCTATGGCGCCACGCTGGATTTTACGCGGGATGCGGCGCCGACCGTGATGCGCATGACCGGGGCCGAGAGCGTCGCCGCAGCGCAGGGCGCGCTGATTCCGTGGCAGCGCAGGTACGACGAAGCCATGGTGTTTCCGCTGGCGGTGATGGCGCACCGCGACCACGCCAGCGTCACCGATCCGACCATCCTCGGCGATACCGAGACCGCGGCGCAGCAGGCGCAGTTCCGCAACTGCCTGCTCGATGCGCTGGGCTGTCCCTCCTATGCGCGCTACCAGGCGCTGCAGCAGGCGTGGCGGGGAATTTCGGACACGGTCCAGGATCCGGCATCCGCCGACGACGATCACCACATGCACCTGCAGATCAACGTGCGCGTGGTCGACGAGCACGGCAGGCCCGTCAGCGACTACATGATCGAGTTTCTTGCACCCAATTACGCGCAGACCACCGACCTCACCGGCTTGTTTCACGACAAGGTGATCAAGGGCGTGCACAAGAACGCGCAGGACGCCTCGGTGCGCACGATCTACATCGACCGGCAGCGCCTGTTCGAACTGTTCTACGTGCAGATTCCCGCAGGCCAGCCGAAAGAGCTGCGCCTGAGCATCAGCGCGACCGCGCCCGGGGACAAGGTGAAATACTTCGCCGATGCCTTCGGCGGAAAGGGCGAGTTCGTCGTGCACTCGGAGGAGCAGACGGATCGCTGGCTGCAGCGCAATGCCACGCATTTTCTCAAGATCGTGATCCCGCGCATTCCGTCCGCGGATGTATTCAAACTCAAGCACCCGGCCTGAACGGCTGCAGCGGAGCGGCGATACGCGCCGGAAATGCGATACGAACGGCTTCAGGGACCGACGCGGTTGGCGAGACTCTGACCGCCGCCCGCGTAAATGTTGAGGTACTTCAGGCAGATCACGCGCAGGCACGACGAGATGTTCTTGTCGTTGGCGATCAGGCAGCTGTCGTGGATGCGCTCGATCAGGCGCGGCAGCGTGAGTCCGGTCTCGCGCGACATGTCTTCCAGCACGTTCCAGAACGCGCGCTCGAGCGCGACGGTGGTGCTATGCCCGCGAATGCGAAAGCCCCGCTTCTCGGGAATGAACTCGCTGATTTGAGAGGTCGTGC
>DATKUQ010000654.1:0-4817 GCA_035530495.1 Burkholderiales bacterium | reverse complement strand
TACGCGACCGTGGCCATGGTGACCGATTACGACTGCTGGCATCCGAATCACGACGACGTGACCGTGGATGCGATTATCAAGGTGCTGCTCGCCAACGCGGACAAGGCGCGCGCAATGGTGAAACAGGTAGCGCCCAGGATCAGGGACGACACGCAGGCCGAGCGCTGCAACTGCCGCAGCGCGCTCGGGCATGCGCTGATCACCGCGCCCGAGGCGCGCGACGCGGAGATGGTGCGGCGGCTCGATGCGGTCGCCGGGCGCCTTCTGAACATGCAACAAGCCTGAGGACATCATGCCGATCAAATCGCTCATCCGCACCGTACCCCACTATCCCAAGCAGGGCGTCATGTTTCGCGACATCACCACCCTGCTCAAGGATCCGGTCGGATTTCGCGTGACCATCAACGAATTCGTGCACCGTTACACCGGCGCGAAAATCGACAAAATTGCGGCGATCGAATCGCGCGGCTTCATCATCGGCGCCGCGCTGGCGTTCCAGCTGGGCGTGGGTTTCGTGCCGATACGCAAGAAAGGCAAGCTGCCCGCCGCCACCGTAGGCCACGACTACGAACTGGAGTACGGCTTCGACCGTGTCGAACTGCATGTCGATGCGATCGCCAAAGGCGAGCGGGTGCTGCTGGTGGACGACCTGATCGCCACCGGCGGCACGGCCGAGGCGGCGATCAAGCTGATCGAGAAAATGGGCGGCACGGTCGCGGAAGTCTGCGCCGTGATCGATCTGCCCGGGCTGGGCGGGCGCAAGCGCCTGGCCAAGCTCAAGCACAAGGTGTTCACCCTGTGCGAATTCGAAGGCGAATGACAGTCGGCAGGAGCAGCCGCCCTGCCGGCTCCCCGCCGCATGGCGCGGCTGGCGCAAGCGGCAAGCTGACGGGGCCGCGAGGCGCGGCTTAGGCGCAGCAGGCTTTGCGCGCGGGTTTGCGTGCGCGCACGAAGGCGCTCATGAACTTGCCGTCGACCTCGGATGCGATCGCATCCACATCGATGCCTTGCCCGGCGAAAAACTGGCGCGCATCCTCGACAGTGTAGATCCGCGTGGGCTCGATGGCTATGTCGTCGAAGCCGGCTGCCGCGAGCTTCGCTGTGTAATCGGTATCGCGCAGTGCGCCGGCGATGCAGCCGATCCATAATTCGACGTTCTTGCGAACTTCAGGCGGGATTTGTCCGGTGACAACGACGTCGGAGACGGCCAGGCGGCCGCCCGGCTTCAGCACCCGGAAGGCTTCGCGCAGCACGCGATCCTTGTCCGCTGAAAGATTGATCACGCAGTTGGAAATGATCACATCGACCGAGTCGTCCGGAAGCGGAATGTTCTCGATCTCGCCTTTGACGAATTCGACATT
Source organism: Burkholderiales bacterium (assembly GCA_035530495.1). GTDB lineage: Bacteria > Pseudomonadota > Gammaproteobacteria > Burkholderiales > SG8-39 > 2-12-FULL-64-23. Next base: position 3,456 of record DATKUQ010000654.1, on the reverse strand, counting down.
GCTCACGCCGGCCTTCCTCTGGTTCTCGCGCGCGAGCGCCAGCATTGCGTCGGTCATGTCCAGGCCGTAGGCCTTCCCCGTCGGACCGACGCGTTTGGCCGAGAGCAGCACGTCGATGCCGCCGCCTGAGCCCAGGTCGAGCACGGTTTCGCCCGGGTTCAACTGCGCCAGCGCCGTCGGATTGCCGCAGCCGAGCGAGGCCTGCAGCGCTTGCTCCGGCACTTCGCCGCTTTGCTTCGCGTCATAGAGGTTCGCGGTGATCGGGTCGCAGCCGCCGCCCACGGCCGCAGTGCCGCCGCAGCAGGAAGATCCGCTGTTCCCGACCCGCAGCGCCGCCTGGCCGTATTTCTGTTTCACCACTTCGCGTATGTCGTCGTTGCTCATGTACCTGCTCCTCTATGGATTTCTTCAAATGCCGCGCTCGTACCAGCCGCGCGTGGAATTGACCAGCTTGACCACCGCCAGCATCACCGGCACTTCGATCAGCACGCCGACCACGGTGGCGAGCGCCGCTCCCGAGTCGAAGCCGAACAGACTGATGGCCGCGGCCACCGCGAGCTCGAAAAAATTGGAGGCGCCGATCAGCGCAGACGGGCAGGCGATGTTGTGCTTTTCGCCGGCCGCGCGATTGAGCCCGTAGGCCAGCGCCGAGTTGAAAAACACCTGGATCAGGATCGGCAGCGCCAGCATGGCGATGATCAGCGGCTGGCGCAGGATGGCTTCGCCCTGGAACGCGAACAGCAGCACCAGCGTGAGCAGCAGCGCCGCGACCGAATAGGGCGCTATCGTCGCCAAGGCCCGCTGGAACTGCGCCGCGTCCTTGGCCAGCAACCACTTGCGCCAGAGTTGCGCGAGGATCACCGGAATGACGATGTACAGCACCACGGAGGTGAACAGCGTGTCCCAGGGCACCGTGATCGAGGAGATGCCCAGCAGCAGGGCCACAATAGGCGCGAAAGCGAAAATCATGATGAGGTCGTTCAACGCGACTTGCGACAGCGTGAAGTAGGGGTCGCCGTCGGAGAGCCTGCTCCAGACGAATACCATGGCGGTGCAGGGCGCTGCGGCGAGCAGTATCAGGCCGGCGATGTAGCTGTCGATCTGACCGGCGGGCAGATAGGGGGCGAAGACATGGCGCAGGAAGATCCAGGCGAGCAGGGCCATGGAAAACGGCTTCACCGCCCAGTTGACGAACAGGGTCACGCCTATGCCGCGCCAGTGATTCCTGACCTGATGCAGGGCGCCGAAGTCGATCCGCACCAGCATCGGGATGATCATCACCCAGATGAGCAGGCCGACCGGGAGGTTCACCTGCGCGATCTGCAGCCTGCCGATCGCCTGAAACAGGCCGGGCAGGAATTGTCCCAAGGCGACGCCGATCACGATGCACAGGAACACCCAGACCGTCAGGTAACGCTCGAACACGCTCATGCTCGCGCCGCCGGCTTTGCGGCTTGCGGGCTCGCTGCAGTCCATACGCTATTCCCCTTTCTCGCGCAGCCGCCCGATGTTGTCGACTTCGCGCCCGATCGCCTGGGCATCGAGTTTCGCCAGCGGAAGGCTGGCAAACAGCGATATCCGCCGGTGCAGCAGCTTGAACGCAGCGGCAAAGGCCTTGCGTTTGTCTTCGTCGCTGCCCCTGACCGCGGCCGGGTCTGCGATGCCCCAGTGGGCGCTCACCGGTTTACCCGGCCACACCGGGCAGATCTCGCCCGCCGCGTTGTCGCACACGGTGAATACGAAGTCCAGCTGCGGCGCGCCGGCGGCGGCGAATTCGTCCCAACCTTTGCTGCGTAGGCCCTCAGTCGCAAAACGCTGCTTTTGCAGCAACTCGATCGCAAACGGGTTCACCGCGCCCGCGGGGTGGCTGCCGGCGCTGAATGCGCGGAAGCGCCCTTTGCCGATGTCCTGGAGTATGGCTTCGGCGAGTATGCTGCGCGCGGAGTTCCCGGTGCAAAGGAACAGGACATTGAACACGCGATCGCTCATGTGACGACTCCGGGAGAATCAGCCGGCGGATGCGGCGCGCCGCCGCTTCGGCGCGGCGGCAGGCCTGCTCTTCGGCAGGCATTGCGCGCCCTGGCAGCAGTTGTCGGTGAGAAAGGCGAGCAGCATATCCATTGCCGCATAGTCGGCGACATAGAAAATGAAGCGGCCCTGCTGCCGCCCGCGGATCAGTTCGACCCGGCTCAGGTGGGCAAGGTGGAAGGACAGCGTCGCCGGCGCGAGTCCGAGCTGGTCGCAGATCAGGCCGGCGTTGACGCCTTCCGGCCCCGCCTGCACCAGCAGGCGAAAAATCGCCAGCCGCGTTGGGTGTCCCAGTGCGGCAAGGCTGCTGCTGGCGGCGTTTATTTCCATGTTTCGAGTATTATCGAAATAACGCCCGATGTCAACTGTGCCGCGTACCGGCTTGGAGCGGGGGCGGGTTCGGCGCAGATCGTCGCACGGCGGGCTTGCGTTTTATCAATGGGAACTCGTGCCCCGGGGAGCAAACTGGCTGCATTCCGCGCCGGTGCCGCCCGGGGCGAGATTCGCGCGGCACGAATGGCGCAATTGCCGAAAACCAAGCAAGCGGGGGTGCTGCAATGAGCAAACGATCCTTCCCACTGTCCCGGGTCTACCGCCTGCTCGAGCCCGGTCCGGTGGTGCTGCTCACGACCGCCGCAAAGGGTCGTCCGAACGTGATGACCATGTCCTGGCACACGATGATGGAGTTCGAGCCGCCGCTGGTGGGCTGCGTGATCAGCGACCGCAACCATAGCTTCGGCGTGCTCAAGGCGACCAGGGAATGCGTGATCAACATTCCGACGGTCGAGCTCGCGGCGCAGGTCGTGGACTGCGGCAACACGTCCGGGCGCAAGCTGGACAAATTCAAGCGCTTCGGGCTCACGCCGGTGGCCGCGTCGCTGGTCCAGGCGCCGCTGATCGACGAATGCTACGCGGCGCTCGAATGCTGGCTCGCCGACGCGAAGCTGGTGGCCAAATACTGCTTCTTCATCCTCGAGGTGCGGCAGGCGTGGATCGAGCGTTCGTGCAAGGATCCGCGCACCCTGCATCACCGCGGGAAGGGCGCCTTCATGGTCGCCGGCAGGACGATCAAGCTGCCATCGAAAATGAAATAGCTTTCTTGCCGCAACGCTGAAGGACGGAACCGAGCATCGCACGGGTGGCATAATGCTGCCGTGCCCGCATGCGCGCGGGCGATAGCGCAGTTAGGATCATTTGAGTGACTGTCGGCAAGCAAATTGCATCGCGATGAACGCTACAAAGAAAATGGCGCTGCTTTCGATCGCCACGTCGATCGTGACGCTGGCATTGAAGTTCGGCGCGTATTTTCTGACCGACTCGGTGAGCCTGCTGTCCGATGCGCTCGAAGCCCTGGTCAACCTCGCCGCGGGTCTGGTCGCGCTGACCGCGCTCACCATCGCCGAGCAGCCTGCGGACGACCGCCACACC
>DATKUQ010000653.1:0-2785 GCA_035530495.1 Burkholderiales bacterium | reverse complement strand
CAACGAACTCGCCTGACCGAAGTTGATTGGCTCGCGAACAGCCCCATCGGCCCCTATGCCGCTGCGTTCAAGCGTCACCTGACCAAGCGCAGGTACGCAGCACACACCATCGCCAGCTACCTGACCGATATCACGCATTTCGCTCGCTGGGCATGCACCCGGCGTGTGTCGCTGGCCAGGATCGACGAAGTCGCTGTCGCCATATTTCTTGACGATCACCTGCCGAGTTGCGCATGCACCGGGCCCGTGCGCCATGACCGCGGCGACCATAGCGCGGCGCTTGGGCATCTGCTGCTCGTGCTGCGGGCTCAAGACGCCATCGCGCCAGCGCCTGTGAGCACAGCGCCCGTAGATGAGGAGTTGCACCGCTACGACGAACACATGGACCATGTGCGTGGACTGGCACCACGCACCCGTGTCTCGGCGCTACGAATCGTAGGGCGCTTGCTCGGCGAGCGATTCGGCAGTGACGCCATCGACATCGCTGCGATCAAACCCGAACATGTGCGGCGCTTCTTCGCCGAGCAGGCCGCGCTGTACCGCAAGCCGGCCGACGCGGGTTGCGTCGTGTCTTCGCTGCGCGGCTACTTCCGTTACCGCGCCTCGCTGGGCGATCGGGTCCACGGCTTGATCGGCGCGCTGGCCTACCCGGCGAACTGGGCGCTGTCGACACTGCCGAAGAAGCTGAGCGACGACGAGGTCGCCCAGTTGGTCGGCTCGCTCAACCACCCCTGCCGCGCCATGCGCCGAGCGTGCGCCATCGTGCGCTGCGCGCTCGATCTGGGTCTGCGCAGCAGCGAAGTGGCCCACCTCGGCCTGGACGACATCGACTGGCATGCCGGCACGATCACGCTGCGCCACACCAAGGGCCGCCGAGTCGACATCCTGCCGTTGCCAGCGGCCACCGGCGAGGCCATCGCCAAGTATCTGGAACTGGAGCGGCCCAAGACATCCAACCGCGCCGTCTTCGTGCGCAACGTGGCGCCGCGCGATGAACCCGTCGGCCCGGACCTTGTGCGCAAGACGATCCGCCAGGCCTACGCGCGTGCAGGGCTGCCGTACACGCGCTCGCATCTGCTGCGACACACCATGGCCAACCGCTTGCTCGCCGGCGGATCGTCATTGAAGGAGGTCGCCGACGTGCTGCGTCACCGATCGCTGAACACGGCCATGATCTACGCCAAGCTGGACAGCCGCAACCTTTCCGCGGTCGCACTGCCGTGGCCCGGGAGCGCGTCATGAGCCGCGCTGGCTTGCCCTTCAAGTCGCGCATCGAGCGATTCCTGGTCGAACGCCGGGGTCTGGGCTTCTCGGCGCGCGGCGACGCTTGCACGTTGCGCAGCCTGGCCCGCCATCTCCATGAGACAGGGCATTGCGGAGCGTTGACGCTTGAGGTGATGGCTGACTGGGCGCGACGCGACAGTCATGGCAGCACCGACCCGGTTACATGGGCGCGTCGGCTGAAGCGGCTGCGCACCTTTGTGCGCTGGCTGCAGCAGTTCGAGCCGGACACCGAAGTTCCCGACGACACGATCTTCGGGCGCATGAGCGAGCGCAAGGCGCCCCACATCTACAGCGAGCAAGAGATCATCAACTTGCTGGCCAGCGCCCGAGCACTCGGCCCGGTGGGCAGCCTTCGCGGCGTCGTCTTCGAGACGCTGTTCGGGCTGATTGCCTCGACCGGCCTGCGCATCGGCGAAGCGCTGTCGCTGAAGAACGTCGACGTCGATCTCAAGACTGGCATGCTGACGATTCACCAGACCAAGTTCGGCAAGTCCCGTCAGGTACCTGTGCATCCCAGCACGCTGGACGCCTTGCGTCGATATCGCTCGCAGCGCGATCTGGCAGGCGACTCGTACGACGAGGACAGCGCGTTCTTCGTCGGCAGCCGCGGGCGACTGCGTGGGCGGCCTCTGGGTGACCGTCAGGTACATCGCGTCTTCGCCGAACTGCGCCGGCAACTGGGTTGGCCCAATCGAGGCGCTCACCATGCGGCGCGCATCCACGACCTGCGCCACACCTTCGTCGTCAGGCGCATCCTGCAGTGGCAGGCGCACAACGTCGATATCGACGAGGCCATGCTGTCGCTGTCGACCTACGTCGGGCATGCAATGGTGACCAACACCTACTGGTATCTCTCTGCGGTACCGGAGTTGATGGCGCTGGCTGCCCGACGGTTCGAGTCGTTCATCTCGCAAGAGGAGGTGGATGATGCTTAAGACCACCGCACCGAAGCCGCCGTCGTTCGCAGCGCTGGTCCAGCAGTTCTTCACCGAGTACCTGGTCGCGCAACGCGCTGTCAGCGCGCAGACGGTGGCCTGCTACCGCGATGCGTTCACGCTGTTCCTGGACTTCGCCAGCAGCAAGCTGGGCACGGCGCCGACGGCAATGCGGCTTGCCGACATCCAGCCCGATCTGATCCTGGCATTCCTTGATTATCTGGAGCACGGCCGACATAACGCGGTTCGCAGCCGCAACTTGAGGCTGACCGCGCTGCGCGCATTCCTGAAGTTCGCCGGGCGGCGGGATGTGACCTCGCTGCACGATGTTGAACGGGCGCTGGCCGTGCCGATGAAGCGCTTCGAGCGACCGATGCTGGGCTTCCTTACCCGAACGGAGATGGACGCGGTGCTCGGGCAACCAGGCCAGAGTTGGTCTTCGCAACGCGACCACCTGTTGCTCGCCATGCTCTACAACACCGGCGCGCGCGTCTCCGAGATCGTCGGCGTGCGCGTGGTCGATGTCGTTCTGACCGGCGGCGCGTGCGTGCACCTGCACGGCAAGG
>DATKUQ010000652.1:0-3381 GCA_035530495.1 Burkholderiales bacterium | reverse complement strand
GCTGATCACCCTGAGCCTGGGCGGCAGCACTACCGGGACAACGATGGGAACAGCCGTGACGGCGCCGGACGGGAGTTACAGTTTCTCCGGCCTTGCAGCGGGCACCTATACGGTGGCGCCATCTCTCACGGGCTACACCTTCACGCCTGCGAGCAATGCTCCATCGTTAAGCAGCAGCACACCTACTGCCACCGTCAATTTCACGGAAGCGCTGGCGCAGTGACAGGCGCAAGCGCGCTGCGTGCGCTCCGACTTGGGTTCAATGTGCGCGGAAATCCACGCGTTTCATGTGGTCAAGTGCTCTCAGCCTTTAACACAGGCCTTCGGCCGCAACAAGGCGACGCGGCGCGCGAGCCCGGCCTTCTCCGTGGCTGCTGCGACCAGATCAACGTCCTTGTAAGCGCCGGGCGCTTCTTCGGCTGCGCCGCGCATGGAGCGCGTGCGGATCAGGATGCCCTTGCCCGCGAGCTCGTGGATCAGTTGGCGACCGTGCCACAGTCTTAGCGCCTGGTGACGGCTCATCGCGCGGCCGGCGCCGTGGCTGGCCGAGGCGTACGCGCCATTCTGTTCCTCGGGGTTTCCGGCGAGGATCCAGGAACCCGTGCCCATGCTGCCGCCGATGATCACCGGCTGCCCGACTGCGCGGTAGCGCTCCGGCAGTGCTGCATGCCCCGGCCCGAATGCGCGCGTCGCGCCCTTGCGGTGCACGTAGAGCAGTCTCGGCTTGCCGTCCACCTCGTGCATCTCCGCCTTGCAGGTGTTGTGCGAGACGTCGTACAGCGTCTCCAGCGTGGCTTCGGGCAGCACGCGGGCAAACGCAGCGCGTGCGAGCTGGGTCAGGATTTGGCGATTGGCGAGCGCGATATTGATCGCCGCGTTCATCGCGCCGAGGTATTGCTGGCCTTCGGGCGATTTGATCGGCGCGCAGGCGAGTTCGCGGTCCGGCAGGTGCAGGCCGAGCCGGCCCGCGGCCTTGGCGAGCGTGACCAGATAGTCGGTGCCGACCTGATGACCTAAGCCGCGCGAACCGCAGTGGATCGACACCAGCACCTGGCCTAGGGTGAGGCCATAGGCCGCGGCGGCCTGCGCGTCGTAGATCCGCTCCACCACCTGGATCTCGAGATAATGGTTGCCGCTGCCCAAGGTTCCCATTTCGCCGCGCTGGCGGCGCTTGGCAAGGTCGGACACCTCCGCCGGCACTGCGCCGGCGACGCAGCCCTGCTCTTCGATGTATTCCAGGTCCGCCGCCACGCCGTAGCCCTGGGCGAGCGCCCAACGCGCGCCGCCGCGCATCACCGCATCCAGCTCCCCGGGCGACAGTTTAATTTTTCCTTCCTCGCCGACGCCGGCGGGAATGTCGCGAAACAGCTGGTCGGCGAGCCGTTCCAGGCGCGGCGCAAGCGTGGGCAGATCGAGGTTGCTGCGCAGGCAGCGGATGCCGCAGGAAATGTCGAAGCCGACCCCACCCGCGGAAATGACGCCCCCCGCCTCGGCATCGAAGGCGGCGACGCCGCCGATCGGAAAGCCGTAGCCCCAGTGCGCGTCGGGCATGGTCATGGCCGCGCCGACGAGGCCGGGCAGGCGCGCGACGTTGGCGATCTGCTCCAGCACCTTGGCGTCCATGCCGCGCAGCAGTTCCGCATCGGCGTACAGGCGCACCGGCGCGCGCTCCTCGCCCGGCAGCGTTGTCAGGGCGTAGCACCAGGGATTGATTTCGCTCAGCCGTCCCAGGTCCATGAGTGTCCCCTTGTCCCCTTATACGTCGACCACGCAGCGCGCTTCCCAGATTCCATCCTGCTGCTTCACCGCGAGCTGGGTGAGCGTGGCGCCTTTTACCTCCACGCCGCGCTCGAGATCGGTGCGCCAGGGTTCGCCCTCGGCCGTCCCGCTCCAGTTCGCCCCGGCCGCCCCGTCGCGGCGCAGCCGGAAGCGGCCGAAGATCAGCGCGCGGCTTCTTGCCTGGCCGAGCAGCTGATTGAGCCAGGTGACCAGCGCGAGCTCCGCATCGGCTTCCTCGAATTCGATGGTCACGCTCACCTCCGGGCTGATCCGTTCGGGATCGGCCATGATCGCGAACATCGCCGTTGCCGCTTGCTCGAACGCCTCCTCGATGCGTTCCCCGCGCCCGACGATGCCGATGTCCGCGCCGTGTTCGAAATAGGCGTAGGGCTCATGCATGACGATTACCCGATTCGAGCCTACTACCCCGCATGACGTGCCCATTGACCATTATCAAGCTTGAAGCCGCGCCGGGGCCGGACAATTGCGCGAGGAGCGCTAGAATAAGGTTTCCGTTCGCGGTGGTGCGCCACATGAATTCCAATACCTTAATCCGTCTGCAATCGGGCGATGCGCTGATCGCAGTCGACGTGCAGATCGATTTTCTTCCAGGCGGTCAGCTCGCGGTGCCGCAGGGCGACGCCGTGGTCCCGGCGCTCAACCGTTATCTTGCGGCATTTGGCGCGCGCGCGCTGCCCGTATTCGCCACGCGCGACTGGCATCCGCCGAACCACTGCTCATTCAAGGCCCAGGGCGGAATCTGGCCGCCGCATTGCGTCGCTGCGACGCGCGGCGCCGAATTCGCGCCCGGCCTCGCGCTGCCGGCGGCGGCAGTCGTCGTGTCCAAGGCGGCGACAGCCGAGGCGGATTCGTATTCGGGCTTCGGCGGCACCGATCTCGCCGCGCGCCTGCGCGCCGCGGGCGTCAAGCGCCTGCTCATCGGCGGCCTCGCCACGGATTATTGCGTGCTCAACACGGTCAAGGACGCGCTGGCGGAAGGCTTCGAAGTGTTGCTGCTCACCGATGCGATGCGCGCGGTCGATGTCAATCCGGGGGACGGGGCGCGCGCGCAGGCGGAAATGCAGCAACTCGGTGCGCGCCCGATACGCTACGAGGATCTCGCGCCGTGAGCCGGAACGAAAGCGCGCTGCTCACCGATCTGTACCAGCTTACGATGCTGCAGGCCTATTTCGACGAGGGCATGCGCGACACCGCAGTGTTCGAGTTTTTCGTGCGCGCTTTGCCGACCGGGCGCAATTTCCTGCTGGCCGCGGGGCTCGAGCAGGTCCTGTCCTATCTCGAGCAATTTCGCGTGACCGAGCCCGAGCTGGCCTGGCTGCGCGCGCAGGGCGGCTTTTCCGAACCGTTTCTCGCCGCGCTGGGCGCGCTGCGTTTTACCGGCGACGTGCACGCGCTGCCGGAGGGGACGGTGTTCTTCGTCGACGAGCCGATCCTGCGCATCACCGCACCGATCGCGCAGGCGCAGGTGATCGAAAGCCGGCTGCTGAGCCTGCTGCATTTTTCGACGCTGATCGCCTCCAAAGCCGCGCGCAGCGTGCTCGCCGCGCCGGGGAAACTGCTGGTCGATTTCGGCATGCGCCG
>DATKUQ010000651.1:0-12526 GCA_035530495.1 Burkholderiales bacterium | reverse complement strand
ACAAGCACAGCTGGATTGCGGTGGCCCTGTTCACCGGAATATTCTTCGCCAGTTTCTTCGTGGGAGGCCATGCCGCCCAGTTCGTAAACACCGTCGCGCTGGCCATCGTGACTTGCGGGACTCTGGGCGCGGTGTTCCTCTGCTATCCGCTCGCGGACCTGCGCGCCGCGCTGCGCGTGGTGCGCAACGTCTACCGGCATCCACCCCCGACTTCCGCCGAAATCATCAGCACACTGCTCGAGGTCGCGCTCTACTCCCGCGGCAACAGCGCCGAGAATATCGCCGCGCTGGAGAACATGAGCGAGCAGTCCACGGTCAGCTTCCTCAAACGGGCGCTCGGGCTGCTGGTCGACCCGTTCAAGGACGAGGAGATATCCGAAATCCTGCATACCGAGATGTTCCATTTCAAGCAGCGGCGCGTGCAGATCGAACGCATATTCCGCCAGGGCGCCCTGTTCGCGCCTGCGTTCGGCGTTGCCGGCAGCGTGATCGGTCTGATCAACATGCTTGCGGGCATCACCAATCCCGACGTGGTCCTGCAATCGATACCCCTCGCCCTGACCTCGCCGCTTTACGGCATCGTGCTCGCAAATGCCGTGTTCTTTCCGCTGGCCGAAAGCATTCACGCCAAAACACAGAAGGAACTGCTGTCCCAGATGCTCGTTACCAACGGCGTCATGATCATTCGCCGCGAATCCAATCCACGCCGCCTCGCGCTCAAACTCGAATCCTTCCTTACGCCCTCCGCGCGAACCCACGAGAACCGTTCGCTCGCGGACATCGCCGAACACCTGCGCCAGCGCCGCGCCGAAACCAGCCAGGTGCCGCCTACTTTGGTCGCCAAGCGCGCCGCCGCATGAGCGAATTCGCCGGAGGGGACCGAGCAGGCGCGGACTGACCGCCTATTCCTGGCGCCCGGCCGAGCGCGATCCCGTCTGCTGCTCCTGGAAGAAGCTGGCGGGCGGCCGATCGCTCAGGCGGCTTGCGTCTGTTCCTTCAACGCGGCGGCCAGTTGCTTGTCTACCGTAAGAATATGGTGGCGCAGCCAATCGCTGAGAAAGCTGGAAACCTCCAGTACGTTGATTTTCTTGCCGGCATCCAGCGAAACCTTCAGCTCGGCTACCTGTTTTATGAGCTTGGCGTGTTGCGACTTGTGCGAAATCGAGGCAGCGTACCGAATGCGCGTCATTTCCGCCTCTTCGCGGCCGAAATGCTCTTTGGTGTAGATAATCAGATTGTTGAGAACCTTGCTGATAATCTCGTTGGCCTGACCTCTCGCCATGGAATCGAACAGGGCGTTGACCATGCTGATCAACTTGTGGTGATCGCCGTCGATAAGCGCGTTCCCGGTGGAAAGATCGTCGGTCCAAGCAAAATGCGCCATGAGTCTGCTCCTTCGTCTTGCGTCGATGAAATGCTGCGATAATTCGCAGTGTGAATTTGCCGTCGTGGATCGAATCGGCACGGCATCGCAGTTGCCGCCATCGGCAACGTGCCGGCCCAAGCGTGTTTACGGCACGCGCGCGCGTATCTTTAGCTTTGGCGGATACGGACGGAGACCTGCAGCGCCCCCCTGGCAGGCGTCACCGACTTGCAATGGCCAGACTTCGGAAAGCCGCGTATTCGTGGCGCGGATAGCGCCCTATACGGCGTGCGAGAGCGGTTGCGGCGGCGGGATATTCAACACCAGCCAGAACAGACCGAGCCTGCTGGCGGTATCGAGAAACTCGTCGAACGAGACGGGTTTCTGCACATAGGCATTGCAGCCGCCGCGATAGCAGCCAAGCACGTCCTGCTCCTCCAACGACGTGGTCAGTATTACCACGGGAAGCAAGGCCGTGCGCGGCGCCGCACGGATACGCTTGAGTACCTCGATGCCGGGCAGCTTGGGCAGGTTGAGGTCGAGGATCACCATCGCGGGAAGGTCGGGTGGATTGGCCGCATGTTTGCCCCCGCCCAACAGGTAGTCGAGCGCCTCGGCGCCGTCGTGCGCCACGACGATTTTATTGGCGATGCGGCATTTCTTGAACGCGAGCAGGGTGAGCTCGACATCGTCCGGATTGTCCTCGACCAGCAGTATCTCAGGTTGCCGCATCTGTCCTCCCAGGATGACTCTATGATGGGCCGGGTAAAGTAGAAGCTTGCTCCGGCACCCAGTGGCGCGTGAGCACGACCAGCGGGGCGGCCACAGATACGCCGTATGCGTACTGGGCCGGCGTATAGCCCAGGCGCACACCGAGTCGAGCCAACGAAAAGTTCGCGCTCAGTACCCCGAACAGCGAGTAGACGCAGACAAAGGCAGTCAGATGCCAGCAGAAGGGGCCGATGCCCCGCCGGATTCCGCGGATCGCTTCCTCCTTGGGTAGCTGCGGCAGCGCGATGATGTACTCCGTCGCGGGTCCGCACAAGCACAGCACCCCGGCGCTGACGCCAAGGACGTACAGCGCCGGGTAGCCAAAGAAGATTTGCTGGAACCTGGGCAGCGGACAATAGTCCGCAATACCCGTCAGCGTGCCGCCAACAAAAGGCGGCAAGGAAAGCGCCATGAGCCCGGTACGATAGACGCCGCGCCGCAGATCCCTGTCGCTTCCTCCTGTCACCCTGCCCTTGGCCACCCTAGCGGTCCTTTCGCGGCAAGAGGCCATCCGGCTCAGGCGCATCCGCGTCCTGCACCGCTTGACCACAGACTTTGATTTATATTTTTATTTCGATTTTGAAAGCTAAGCTACCACCGGGTAGCACCTCGTGCACGCGCGCCATTATCATTTCATCCACCAGGGGCGTTCCCTGGGTCAGCCCCGTCAGGAAGCTTGCCCTCTAGTCCGCCATCCTTGATCGCGGCCTCGAATCCAGGAACCCATCGCAAGCTCCCCTAGCGGTGCCATAAGCAACGAGCGAAGCTCTCAATCCACGATAAATTCAAGCTCCACCCTGCATTAGCCCTGGGGCCTATTGACACGCAGACTAGACTTCAGCGGAGGGCGTGTCTATAGACCAAACGGCTCTGCCGGTCGGGCGCCTGTCTGGTGCGGTGGCCAAGGGCGGAATTGAACCACCGGGACACGGGTTTTGAGACCCTGATATGTCTAGCGATCCAGACGGATCACACCTTGCGCCACGCGCTGCGGCACCGGCAGCGTCGACTCGATGCCCTCGGTGTATTCCAGCACGGTGTAGCCCGAATAGCCGCCTTCGCGCACGAGCCGTTCGGCGCCGCGCGCAAATACTTGCGGCGCCTCGCCGTCGCCGCCGTTGGTGAAGCGCTTCTTGCGCAACGAAATGCGCACGCGGTTCGAGCCCAGCGGCGCCTGCTGCAGTTCCCAGTTCGGCGCCAGCGGATCGACAATCCAATACAGGGCCGCCCCCACCAGGATGGTGTCGATGCCGAGCCCGACGCCGGGCGTGAGATTCAGCGTCTTGTCCGGGATCAGCGTATGCATGGCATTGCCCGTCGCGTCGATTGCAGCGGGATTGCTGCTGATCGCCGCGCAGCCTGCGGTGACGGCCGCCGCTAGGCACGCGGCCGCCAGCCGCGTCCTGCTGCGCACCTGGAGTAGGCGAGGCATGCGCGCGCTCAGAGGTAGCTGAACAGGGACAACCCCGCCACCTGGGCGAAGGATTTCTGCGCCGCCTGCAGGTTGAGCTGCTCCTGGCTGAGATTGGAAGCCGCCTGGGCGTAGTCGACGTTCTGCAGGCGCGACAGGGTCTGGCTGTACTGCAGATCCAGGTTGCTGCCCGCGCTTTGCGCAGCTGTGATTTCGTTCTGGCGCACGCCGGTCGAAGCCCGCACCGCGGTGACGTTCTGCAGCGCGTTGGTGAGATTGAGCTGCGCAGCGGCGAGGCCGTTGGTCAGCGCCGCGCCGGAGGCAGTCTGCAGCAGCGTGGCCAGACTGTTGAGCGTCGTGAACACATCCTGATGCGCCGTCTTGACCGTGAAGCTGTCGCCATCGGATGGCGTGCCGGAGATACTCAGCTGTGCGCCGAGATCGAACGCCGGCGGCCCCGCCTGGCTCAAATTGATGCTGCTGCCGCTGGTGTACGTGTCCGGATAGGGGCCCGTTGCCGCCGCCGCGTTCCCGGTCAGCATCGACTTTCCGGTGGTGTTATCGACGATGTCGTAAGTCGTGCTGCCGCCGCTCACCGAAAATTTGATGCTGTAGTCCTTCCCGTTTCCCGCGGCATTCCATTTCGCCGGATCCAGTACCGTGCCGCCGTCGATCACGCCGCTGCCAGTGTTGCCCGCCGCCGCCTGGGTGGCGAAACTGCCGTTGCCGGTCGGGATCCGCTGAAACACCTCGGAACCTGCGTCGCTCACCGCGACTTGCTGGGAAGCGCCGATCTGGATCAGGCGTTGTCCCTGGTCACCGTTGTAGACCACCGTGCCCGGCGCCGACTCGCTGAACGGGCGCACTCCGCCGCGGTAGCCGGAGAACAGGTATTGGCCGCTGCCGTCGGTGGTGTTGGCCAGCCCGAGCAGATTCTGATAGTTTCCGAGCACCTCATTGGCGAGCGTCGCGCGGTCGCCCGCGCTGAGTGTCGGATCGCCGGCGCTGACCGCTATGGTCTGCACGTTTTGCAGCAAGCTGGTGATGCTTCCCAGCGTCGTATCTTCCAGCGCCAGGCTGTCGCCGGCGGTGCCCATGTTGGTAGCGTATTGGGTGTTGATCGCCTGCGCCTGCGTGAGCTGAAGCGCCTGCGCCGCTGCGACGGGATCGTCTGCCGGGGTCAGGATGCGCATGCCGGTGGACAGTTGCTGCTGCGTCTGCAGCAATTTCTGGGTCTGCTGCTGCATGGTGGCGACGCCGGAATCGTAGATGGTGCTGGTGCTGATGCGCATGACCCGCTCCCTATGGTTCTAGTGCCAGCACCGCCTGGAACAGGGTGTTGGCGATCTGCATCATTTTGCCGGCAGCCTGATAGGCCTGCTGGTAGCGCAGCAGATTGGCCGCCTCCTCGTCGAGGTTGACCCCCGACACCGACTGCTGCGCATGCGTCGCCTGGGCAATCACGTTTTGCTGCGCCGTGTCCATCACCCCCGTTTGCTGGGCGATATTCGCGACCTGTGTCACCAGCTGCGTATAGGCCCCGCCGAACGAGGTGGTCGGCTGGCTGCCGGCGACGCTGGCGTCCTGCCCCATGGTATTGGCCGTCTGCAGCGCGGCCAGCGCAAGCGCATTGCTGTTGTCGGAGGTGCCGTTGGTGTTGGGACCGAGCGTGAACTGGTCGCCGTTGGCCGGCGTACCCGAAATGGCAATGCTGATGCCGTTGAAACTGATGGGGCTGCCCGCGGTGTAGCTGAAGGGACCCGCCGCCGGCACCGCGCCGCTGACGGTGAACTGGTTGGCCGCCGCGTCGTAAGTGAGCGTCACGGTTCCCGGCAGCGGCAGATTGGCGACGCTGGTAACGCTGGCAGCAGATATGGTGCCGCTGCCAGCGTTGCTGAGCGCCGCGCTGGTACCCACGGGGGATGCCGCGGCGATCGCGGCAGGATCGGTCAGCGCCACCGCAATACTGCTCGCGCCGGTGCGCGTCGGTTCGATCAGCCAGCTGTCGTTGGTAGCGGCTCCGGTCGTCAAATTCAGGGCAATGCCGTCCACGTTGACGCTGCCCGAACCGGCCGCGGTCGGAAACGAGATCGCGGTAGTCGTCCCGTCGGAGACGCGGGTGAGCTGGTAATTCTCGTTGCCGCCGGAAGCGCCCATGTATTGCAGCCGATAGTCGCTGGTGGTGAGCGCGCTGGCGTTCTGCACGGCCGCAGTGACACTGGCCGAGCCCGAATTGCCAGAACTCTGCAGCACCGTGGGGCCGGCAACCGTGAACAAGGGTTTCCCGAGCGCGCCGTTGAGATCCTGCCCGAGTGCGCTCTGCGCGTTGAATTTCTGCGCCACGGTTATCGCTATGCGTCCAAGAGCGTTCTGCGCCGGGTCCAGGGAATTGCTGCGGAAGCTGATCAGGCCGCCCAGGCTTCCACCCTGGATGCCGCTTTCAGGGAGCAGCACGGTCGATGCGCCGCTCTGATATCCGACCTCGAGGCGTTGCGGATCCTGCGGCGAGCGCGCGGCGACGAGGTTGATGGCCTGGTTGCCGAGCACGATCGGCTGGCCGTTGCCGACAAAAACGTCGTAGCTGCCGTTGCTTCCCTTTACCACCGATGCGCCGATCTGCTGGTTCAGCGAGGCGACCAGAGAGTCGCGCTGGTCGCGCAGGTCGTTCGCCGGTTGACCGGTCGAACTCTCGGTCGCGAGGATGGTCTTGTTTAGGCCGGCGATCTGCTGCGCATAGCCGTTGATCGAACTGATGCCGTTGCTGATGCCGGCATTGACGCCGCTGCGCATTTGCTCGATTTGCTGATCGAGACGCTGGAAAGTCGCCGTCAGCGAGTTCGCCGACGACAACATTGCCTGGCGCGAAGTCACGTCCGCCGGAGTTGCCGCCACCGCCGCGACGCCGGTGAAAAAATTCTGCAGCGCAGGCGTGAGTCCGGCGGTCGGATCGCCGAGCATGTTGTCGAGCTGCGTGATCTGGGCATTGTAGGCGTCGAGGTGACTGCCCTGCGCCTGCGCCACCGTCAGCTGATTGGCGATCACGTCGCTGTAGATGCGCTTGACTGTGATCACCGACACGCCTTGGCCGAGGAAACCGGAGCCGGTCGCCTGCGGCAGATTGGCGGCTTGGACGATTTCCTGGCGGCTGTAACCCGGCGTGGAAGCGTTGGCGATGTTCTGCCCGGTGGTGACCAGGCCGGCCATCGCCGCGTTCATTCCGCTGGTGCCTATGCTGTAAATGCTGCTTCCCATCTAGGCGCCCTCCACGATCGCGTCGCCACGCGCTGTTAACGGCAGCTTTGCCGAGATATTGAGCGACCCATGATTCATGCCACGTCCTGCTCAAGCCATCATGGTCTGGCGCATGGCCGGACTGTTCAGGATGCGCGTCAGCTTGGCCGCATACAGCGGATCGGTGGCGTAACCGGCGCGCTGCAGGCTCCGGGCAAAACCGGCGCTGTCGCTTTGCTTGAGCACAGCGGCATAGCGCGGACTGTCTCGCATCAGGCTGGCGTAATCCTGGAACGCTTCGGCATAGGAACCGTACGCGCGGAATTTTTGCAGCACCTTGTGCGGTGTTCCATCTATATATTCCGTGGTCATCGCACTGACGCTAGGCCCTTTCCAGTTGCGCCCGGCCTTGATGCCGAACAGATTGAAGCTTCGGCTGCCGTCCGCGGCGCGAATCTCGTGCCTGCCCCAGCCGCTTTCCAGCGCCGCATGGCCGAGCAGGAAGCGCGCCGGAATACCGGTCGCGCTGCTCGCGTGCAGCGCGTCCTCCTTCATGCGCAAAAGGAAGCTGCGGCTCGCGTTCGGGCCGGCCGCGCTGCCGCCTGCCGCTGCCGGCCGCGGCGCAGCGTTTGCGCCGGCAGGCGAAGCACTCGGACCGGTCGCTTGCGTCGCTGCCGCGGCACCTGCCGCCGCCGCCTGGTTGCGCGTGAGTTGGCGCAGCATGACATCGGCCAGGCCGATACCCTTCACGGACAAGGTTTGCGCCAGTTGCTGATCGAGCATCGAGGTATACAGACGCGTCTGGTCGTTGTCCATCGGCCCGTCCTGCGGCGTGGCTGCGCGCATGCTCTTCAGCAGCGTCTGCAGGAATACCGCCTCGAACTGCTGCGCTACCGCCTTCAGGGCCTGCTGCGGATTCTGCTGCGCCTGCAGGCGCAGGGCGTCCAGACCGTGCACATCGAGTGCAAATGCGCTGCTGACGTCGGGGGCAGGAATCATGCTCACTGTGTGCCACCCTGCTTGGTGTTGATCATATAATTTCCAGCTCTGCATGCAGCGCGCCGGCCGCCTTCATGGCCTGCAGTATCGCCAGCAGGTCCTGCGGCGTGGCGCCGATGGCGTTAAGCGCCTTGACCACATCGCCCAGTGAGACGCTTTGTCTGACCATGGTGAGGCCTCCCTTGTCGGAGCGGATTTCGACCTGCGCCTTTTCCGCCTGCACCGTCTGTCCTTTGGAGTACGGCATGGGCTGACTGATCACCGGCTGGCTGCTGACAATCACGGTCAGATTGCCGTGCGCAATGGCGCAGGCATCCACCGTTACGCCCTGGTTCATTACGATCGAGCCGGTACGCGCATTGACGATCACTTTGGCGCTGGTTTCCGCCGGCGTGACCTGCAGGCTTTCGATCTCGGACAGAAAGGTCACGCGCTCGTCGGCGAGGGCCGGCGCATGCACCTTGATCATGCGCCCATCTACCGCCACCGCAGTGCCCGGCGCAAAGCGCGCGTTGATCGCGTCGACGACGCGGTGCGTGGTGCTGAAGTCGGTGGTGTTGAGTTCGAGATTGACGTAGCCTCCCTGGCCGAGTGCCGTGGGCACGGCGCGTTCCACGGTGGCACCGGCCGAGATCCGGCCCACGCTCAGGTGGTTGACCTGGACGCTGGTACCGCCACTCGCCGAACTCGCGCCCATCCCCCCTACCAGGATATTGCCCTGCGCCACCGCGTAGATCTGGCCGTCGCCGCCCTTGAGCGGTGTCATCAGCAGCGTGCCTCCGCGCAGGCTCTTGGCGTTGCCCATCGACGACACCGTGACGTCGATGGTTTGTCCCGGCCGGGCGAACGCGGGCAGCGCCGCGGTTACCATCACTGCGGCGACGTTCTTCAACTGCAGGCTGGTGCTGCTGGTACCCACCGGCAGGCCGACACCGAGCTGCGTCAGCATGTTGATCACGCTTTGCACCGTGAACGGCGTCTGCGTCGTCTGGTCGCCGCTGCCGTCCAGACCCACGACCAGGCCGTAGCCGATCAGCTGGTTGCTGCGCACCCCCTGGATCGACACCAGATCCTTGATGCGCTCGGCGCGTGCGGCTGCGCACAGCAGCAACAGCAAAACGAGCAGGCATGTGCGGTAAATCTTCATATGGAACACCTCGCCCTCTGCTCTAGAACGGCAGGACCGACAGGAAAAAGCGCGCCAGCCAGGGCATGGTCTGCGCTTCGTCGATGTAACCGTTGCCGCGGTATTCGAGGCGGGCATCCGCCACCTGGGTCGAGGAGATGTCATTCGCAGGCGAAATCCAGGCCGGATTGACCACGCCGGAAAAGCGCACGAATTCCGAGCCCTGATTGATGCCGATCTGCTTTTCGCCGCTCACCACCAGGTTGCCGTTGGACAGGACTTCGGTCACGGTCACGGTGATGATTCCGGTAAACGTATTGTTGCTGCTGCTGCCGCCCTTGCCCTCGAACGCGTTCGCCGAACTCGCATTGAGATTCGATCCGAGCAGGCTCTTGCCGGGCAGGCCGGCGAGGGCGCTCACGCCCATGGTGTTGCTGTTGGTACGCGCGGCGGTGGTGTCGTCGGTCTTGCTCGCCGCGGTGGTCTCGTTGATGTTGATGGTGAGCACGTCGCCGACCGCGCGCGCGCGTTTGTCCTCGAACAGCGCCCGGTAGCTATAGCCGCGGCGGCCGGTAAATTGGGCCTGGTAAATCGAACCGTCGGCCTGGGTGACGCGGGGCAGCGGCGCCGGCCGCGCGGTCATAGGCTGGCGCACGCTCGACGGCGGGGTCGTGGCGCAGGCGGAGAGCAGCAGCACGATTGCGGCTGCGGCGGCACGCAAGCAGTTCGGTTTCATCGTCACCTCGGTCATGTTCGCGCGGGTTCTTAGACGTTCTCGAGCTTCTGCAGCATCTGGTCGGAGGTCGTGATCGCCTTCGAGTCGATCTCGTAGGCGCGCTGCGCCTGGATCATGTTGACCATTTCCTCGACCACGTTGACGTTGGAAGTTTCGACGAAACCGGGATTGAGCGTCCCCAGGCCATTGGTTCCGGGCGTGCTGGAGTTGGGCGTACCGGAGGACGCGGTTTCGAGGTACAGGTTCTGGCCGGCACTTTGCAGACCGGTCGGGTTGACGAAATTCACCAGTTGCAGCGTCCCGACCTGTGTCGGCTTGGCCGAGCCGGGCAGCAGCGCGGACACGGTCCCGTCCTGGCCGACGGTGACGCTCAGCGCGTTGGCCGGAATGGTGACCGCCGGCTGGATGTGATAACCGTTCGAGGTGACCAAGGCACCTTGATTGTCGAGCTGGAACGAGCCGTCGCGCGTGTAGGCGATAGTACCGTCGGGTTGCAGCACCTGGAAGAAACCGTGGCCCTGGATCGCCACGTCGAGCGGATTGTCGGTCTGCTGCAGATTGCCCTGGGTAAATATTTTTTCCGTTGCAACCGGATGTACCCCGGTGCCGAGCTGCAATCCGGAGGGCAGCTGCGTCTGCTGCGAGGACTGCGCGCCGGGCTGGGACAGCGTCTGGTAGAGCAGGTCCTCGAACACTGCCTGCGAACGCTTGAAGCCGTTGGTGCTGACGTTGGCAAGATTGTTGGAAATGACATCGAGCTGCGTCTGCTGCGCGTCCATGCCGGTCTTGGCAATCCACAAGGATCTGATCATGTGCTACTCCATGTTGAGCCGGCCGCACGCCGACCGAACGAAGGCGGAAACGGCGCCGACCGGGCCGGTTTGCATGCGTGCGGATTCATGCGTTGACACTGAGAATCTGGCTCGCAGCCTGCGCATTGTTGTCGGCGCTGCTGAGCAACTTCATCTGTAGATCGAACTGGCGCGCCAGGCTGATCATGCTGATCATTTCCTGCACCGGGTCGACGTTGCTGCTCTCGAGCATCCCCGAAGCCAGCGCCACCTTGGGATCGGCCTCGGCGCTGCCGCCGCCTGCGAGACGAAACAGACCGTCGTCGCCGCGCACCAGTTGCGCTTCGTTCGGATTGACCAGTTTGATGCGCCCGACCGCATTGACTGCATTGGGCGGGGGAACGATAGACACCGCCGATACCGTGCCATCGCTGGCGATGGTGACGTCCGAATCGGCAGGAATCGCTATCGGTCCGCTCTCTCCCACGACGTTCAGGCCGTCGCGGGTCTGCAGCAGGCCGTTGGCGCTGACCTGCAGGTTGCCGTTGCGGGTGTAGGCCTCGCTGCCGTCGCTGGCTTGCACCGCGATCCAGCCCTTCCCCTGCACCGCGACATCGAGGTTGCGGCCGGTACTCTGCAGCGCCCCCGGTGCAAAGTCTGCCCCGGGGGTCGAATCCACCACAAAGGTTCGCGTCGCCAGGCCTTCGCCCTGGGCGGGCACGGCGCGAAACGCGCTCGCCGCCGCGCGATAGCCGCTGGTCGAGGATGTGTTGGGTGCCGCTCATGGCGACGTAGATCATGCGGTCCAATTGCGTTCTCCCGTGGTCGCAGGCGCGCGCCGGCGCGCCGGTGCATGCACTTCCTTAGCCTTACGCCATGTTGATCAAGGTCTGCATCACCGTATTCTGCGTCTTGATCGTCTGCGCGCTCGCCTGATAGTCGCGCTGCGCGGTAATCATGTTGACCAGTTCGGCAGTCAGATCGACGTTGGAGTCCTCCTGTGCCGAGGACTGCAGCGCGCCCAAGCTGGCGCTGCCCGGCGCGCCGGTAAGCGGAGCACCGGAAGCGCTGGTCTCCGTATACAAGTTGCCGCCCTGCGGCGCCAAGCCCTGCGGGTTGACGAAATTCGACAGCGCGACCTGTCCGAGTTTTTGCGTCTGGCCGTTGGAATAATCACCGACTATGGTGCCGTCGGCGCCGATGTTGTATCCGCTCAACTGGCCCGAAGCGTATCCATCCGTCGACAGCGCGTTTACGCCGAAGGTGGCGCCCGTCTGCATCATCTGGCTGTAGTCCATCGCGAGCGATAGCGGCGCCGCTCCATTCGAGAACATCGCCGTCTGGGTCAGGTTGTTGGAGGCGGCGTACGCGCCGTTGGTTTTGAAGGTCAGGGTGCTCGCTCCACCGGTGGTGGCGTTGCCGTCGATATAGGTGCTGGCGCTCCAGGTGTTCGCGGCCGCTTCCTTGTTGAAATAATAGGTCAGGGTATGGGACTGTCCGAGGCTGTCGTATGCGGTGGTCGAGGTGGAATAGTCGTAGGTCGTCGGGTCGGTCGCGACAAGACCCGAGACCGGGAGCGTCGCAGACGTGGGCGACAGGTTCACGCCGACCACCGCGTTGGCGCTCGCCTTGGGCAGCACGTCGGTGGAAGACAACTGCAGGTTCACCAGCACGCCGGGGACGATGGTGCCGTTGAGCGCCTGGAACCCGGTCAGGTTCTGGCCGGTGGCGCCGACGAGGTAGCCGTTCTTGTCCAGCTGGAACTGGCCGTTGCGCGTGTAGCTGATCGCGCCGTTGTCGCTCATGCGGAAGAATCCCTTGCCGTTGATGGCAAGGTCCAGAGGGTTGCTCGTGGTGGTGATGTTCCCCTGCGTGAACTGGTCGCTCACGCCGCTGACCTGCACGCCGATGCCGACGTCGGCGCCGCCGCCGGCGCCGAGGGACGAGGCGTACACATCCGAGAACGCCGCCACCCCCTGCTTGAAACCGACAGTGCTCGAGTTGGCGACGTTGTTGCCGATCACGTCGAGGTTCTGCGATGCGGCGCCGAGGCCGCTCAATCCCTGCTGGAAGCCCATCTGATCTCTCCTTGCTCAAA